>DATAZS010000393.1:0-3712 GCA_036271915.1 Polyangia bacterium | reverse complement strand
CGGAAGGGGCTACGCCCCTCCCGCGGGCCCTCCCCATTGCTTGACGCCGGTGCCGGCGCGGCACAGCCGCGCCTCCCGGCTTTAAATCAGCGCGTCGATCGTCGGAAGGGATAGGCTCGGACATATGGCTATTTCTTGTGGAATCGTCGGCTTGCCGAACGTGGGCAAGTCGACGCTTTTTAATGCGCTGTCGGCCGCCGGTGCTGCGGTCGCGAACTATCCGTTCTGCACGATCGAGCCGAACGTCGGCGTCGTGCCGGTGCCGGACGCGCGGCTCGACGCGCTCGTGGCTTTGTACAAGCCGAAGTCGACGGTCGCCGCGACGGTGAACTTCGTCGACATCGCGGGCTTGGTCCGCGGCGCTTCGAAGGGCGAAGGCTTGGGCAACCAGTTCCTCGCCAACATCCGCGAGACGGACGCCATCGCGCACGTCGTGCGCTGCTTCGAGGACGACAACGTCATCCACGTCGAGAACCGCATCGATCCGCTCGCCGATGTCGGCACGATCGACACGGAGCTGTGCCTCAAGGATTTGGAGGCCGTCGAGAAGCGCATCGACCGCGCGAAGAAGGCCCTCAAGGGCACGGCGGGCGCCGCCAACAAGGACGAAAAGCAGATCCTCGAGCTGTGCGAGCGCCTCAAGGCCGGCCTCGATCAGGGCAAGCCCGCGCGCGCGCAGGGCATGACCGACGAAGAGAAGGCGCTCATCAAGGACGCCGGCCTCATCACGCTCAAGAAGGTCTTCTATGTCGGCAACGTCGCCGAGAAGCAGCTGGGCGCGCTCGACACCGACAAGCACGTCGCCGCGCTGCGCGCCCATGCGAAGGCCGAGGGCGCGCCCGTCGTCGTGATCTGCGCGGCCGCCGAGGCCGAGATCGCCGGTCTCGACGCCAGCGACCGTCCCGCGTTTTTGGACAGCCTCGGCTTGAAGGAGCCGGGCCTGCACGCCGTCGCGCGCACGGCGTATCAGATCCTCGACCTCATCACGTTCCTCACGGCGGGCCCCGACGAGTGCCGCGCCTGGACCGTCAAGCGCGGCGCCAAGGCCCCGCAGGCGGCCGGCGCCATCCACACCGACTTCGAGCGCGGCTTCATCAAGGCCGAGGTCATCTGGTGGGAGGACCTCATCAAGCTCGGCTCCGAGGCCGCGTGCCGCGCCAACGCCAAGCTGCAGCTCGAGGGCAAGGACTACGTCGTCAAGGACGGCGACGTCATCCACTTCAAGTTCAACGTCTGAGGCGCTCCCGGCCGATCCGGCCAACGATGATAAACTGTCGTTGGTGGAGGAGTCGGAGCTACACGTCAACCGGTTCAAGGCCCTCGCTGAATCGGGACTGCTGTTCGCGGAGGCGAGCACGGATCTGCCGTCCCTGCTGGGCGTGATCGCGCGCCGCTTCTCCGAGCTCGTCGGCGAGGCGGTGAACATCCGCCTCGTCGAGGGCGACGCGCTCGTTCCCGTCGCGACGTTCCACCCCGATCCCGAGATCAACCGCTACCTCTTCGAGTACCACGACCAAACGCCGCTCCACGTGGGCGAGGGCATCTCGGGCCGGGTCCTCGCGACGGGCGAGCCGTACTACATGCCCCAGCTCTCGCTCGAGCAGCTCAAGCAGCGCCTCGCGCCCCGCTTCGTCTCCATCTTCGAGCGCACGGGCATCACGGGGATGATCGTCGTGCGCCTCCGCGCACGCGGCATCAACCTCGGTTATCTGTCGCTGTTCCGCACGAGCACGGCGCGGCCGCCGTATACGCTCGACGATCTCCACCTCGTGCAGGATCTCGCCGACCGCGCCGCCCTCGCCATCGACAACACGCGGCTCGTCGACGGGCTCGAGCGGCGCGTCGCCGAACGGACGCGCGCCCTCGAGAGCTCGAACCGCGAGCTCGAGGCGTTCGCGTTCTCCGTCTCTCACGACCTGCGCTCGCCGCTGCGCGCGATCGAGGGCTTCTCGAGCCTGCTCGAAGAGACCTACGGCGCCCAGCTGGACGACGACGCGCGCCAGATGTTCTCGACCATCCGCAGGAACGCGCTGCGCATGGGCCGCCTCATCGAGGACCTCCTGCGGCTGTCACGCCTGGGTCACCGCGCGATCCAGCCGGTCGTGGAGATCGACATGCGCGAGGTCGTCGAGACCGTGCTCGCCGGCATCCGGGCGGCGACGCCCGGGCTCGCGCTCGACGCCCGCGTCGGCGCGCTGCCACCCGTCGTCGCCAACGCCGAGCTCTTGCGCCAGGTCTGGGCCAACCTGCTCGAGAACGCCGTGAAGTACTCGCGTCGTCGCACCGTCTCCGTCGTCGAGGTCGAGGGGCACCGCGAGGGCGACGAGGTGACCTACACCGTCAATGACAACGGCGCCGGGTTCGATCCGCAGTACGCGCACAAGCTGTTCGGCGTCTTCGAGCGGCTGCACAGCGACCACGAGTTCGAGGGAACGGGAGTCGGGCTCGCGCTCGTCAAGCGCATCGTCGAGCGCCACGGCGGCCGCGTGTGGGCGGAGGGCCGCCCGGGCGCGGGCGCGACGTTCGGCTTCGGGCTCCCGGAGCGCGGACCCGAGCGCATCGCGCGCGCCGCGGGCGGATAGCGGAGCCGCAGCTCAGGGGGTCGCGCAGACCGTCGCGGCCAGCGGCTGCGCGCAGTGGCCCGCGATGCACGCGAGGCTGCCGGCGCACGCGAACGACGTCAGCGAGCACGCATCGCCGGGGCCGGGATGCTTCACGCACTTCGCCGTCGCGTTGTCGCAGCCGGCGTAGCTCACGCAGCTGTCGCCGCCCGTGACGCACGCGCCGCCCACGGGCACGCGCGGCACGCATCGCATCGTCGCGGGGTCGCAGTAGTCGCCGCGCAGATCGCAGCTGTCGCTGCCGGCGCAGGGCGCGTTCTCGTCGGCGGGAACCGCGCACGTCGGCGTCGCGCCGGCGTCGGGCGTCGCCGTGAGCACGCAGCCCAGGCCGGGGGGACACTCCTCGTCGAGCTGGCAGGCTTGCCCCGCCGTCTTCAGCGCCGTGCAGAGCGGCGGGTTCCCCGAAACGTTGCAATACGCGCCCATGACGCACGACGAGCGCGACGTACACGCCGCGCCCACAGGCACGGTGCCGTTCGGTTTGATCGTCGAGGCGATGCACGTCCCCCGGCAGCACGAGTCGTTGCCGCACCCCGGACGATCGCAGTCATCGGAGACGCACTCGTCACTCGTGAGGCACGCGCCGCCCAGGGAGACCGTCCCCGTGAAGATCGACGAGCACAGCGGCAGCTGAGCGCGGGGCTGCTCGGAGAGCCGGCACGTCGGAGACAAGGTGTCCGCGATCCACGTCAGGCAAACGCCGGCGGCCGCGCCGTCATAGACGACGAGCCCCGCGGCGATGTCGGCCTGCATCTGCCCCGACTCGATCGTCGTCGAGGCGAGGCAGCTCGCCTTGTCGGCGAACGCGCCGCACGCGACGTCCGACTGGCACGTGACGTCCCCCTCGCCCGTCGAGAAGGCGGCGAAGGTCAGCGGCGCGGGCTCGTTCGAGCTGCTGCTGCAGGCAGCGACGAACATCGTCATCGTCGCCAGTGAGACGCCGACGACGCGCGCGACGATCCCCGTTGCCAGCCGTCTCACTGGCGCACCCTAGCAGCGCGATCGAAAAAACGCGAAGGCAGCTAGAACTTCGACGTCACGGCCATGAACGTCATCTTGTCGTTCGTCTCGCGCAGGCGCCCCGACAGCGT
>DATAZS010000392.1:0-8600 GCA_036271915.1 Polyangia bacterium | reverse complement strand
CGCGACCACGATCGCCCCTTTGACGACCGCCGCGACCTTCGCCCCGGTCGCGACCTTCGCCGACGCCTTCGCGGTCGCCTTCGTGGCCGCGCCCGGCGCCACGGGCGCCGCGAGCTGCGCGGTGAGGCCGAGCCACACCTCGTCGCGCTCGCGCGCCGCGAGCGTCGGCCGTCCGGCGCGCAGCAGATCGCGCTCGAGCGCCGACGCGCTCGAGCCCGCTTCGTCGGCGTCGATGAGCCGTGTCGGATCACTCATGCTCGTCCTCCGGCGCGCGCCAGGTGCGGCGATCGACCCGCCTCGAGGCGAGCCACCTCTCGCTTGAAGATCTTTCGCGCCACCTGCAGCCGCGAGTACACGGTCCCGAGCGGCACGGACAGCGCGGCGCTGATCTCGTCACCCGTCAGGTCCTCGATCTCGAAGAGCACGAAGACGTCGCGCAGGTCCGACTCCATGCCGCCCAGGATCGCCTCGAGCTGCGTGAGTCGGTCGTTGTGCTCGAGGCGCGCCGCTGCATCCGCGCGAACGTCGACGTCGTCGACCGAAAGATCCGAGCGCACGACCTCGTGGCGCCGATGGGCGCGCTCGCGCCGATCGCGCGCGACGCTGCGGCAGATCGTGAACAGCCACGTGGGCAACGACGAGCGCCCCTCGAACGCGCCCAGCGTGCGGTGCACCGTGAGGAAGACCTCTTGAATGGCGTCATTGGTGTCGTCGGGCGCGACTCCGTGTCGACGCAGCGTGCGCCACACGAAGTCCACGTACCGTCCGTAGATCTGCTCGAGCGTCATCCGATGACCGCCCACGTCCCGGTCAGTTGGAGGGAGCGTCGGGGAATCGCCCCCAAAGAATCGGCGGCTCGTCACCAAATCACGACCCCGACGCCGAGCTGCAGCATGACGCCCGGCGTGGTCGACCGGTAGGCGACGCCGCGGTTCGCGACGGAGAACGTCGACGTGCGCAGGGGCGCGAGGACGTCCGCCGCGACGTCCAGCGACCAGCGACCGCGCAGTCTGCGGCGCGCGCGCACGCCGCCGCCCGCGGCCGCCCAGGGCAGACGCGCCGTGCCGTCGGCGGTCGCGTAGCCGCGCCCCTGCCCCGTGAGCACGCCTCCCGCGCCTTCGCCGCAGACGGCGGCCAGGATCGCGGCGCCGTCGCGCGTGAGCACGCCGCAGGCGCGCAGGCGCGCGAAGGCGAGCGACACGTCGACGTCACCTCCCGCGAAGGCCGTCGCGCGCGGCGCGACGTAGTCACCATCGAGCTCGAGCCAGAGGCGGCGGCGCAGCCGCACCCCGAACGCGAGCCCCGCCGTGGGCGCCGGACCACCGACGAGGCCGAGCCCCGCGCCGGCGGCCAACACGACGAACCCTTCGCTGAAGGCTTCCTTGGAAGCGACGGGCGGGGGCGCCGGGGCCACGAGCGGCGCTTCGTCGTCGAGGAGCAGCGTGATCGTGATCCCGACGGCGCGCCCCAGCGCCGTACACGTCGGCCCCGTGTCGGTCAGCGCCCGCTCACCCTGCTTCGCGCCCGCGAAGCGCAGCGTCGCCTCGTAGATCGACGCCACGCGTGAGAAAGCGACGTCGGCGTGGAGATCTCCGCCGGGACGAACGCGACCGCCGGTGCCCGTGAGCCGCTCGACGATGCGCGCGAGGCCGTCGCGATCGGGGCAATCCTCGGCGCCGGGCGCGCGCTCGACGGACAGGTCGACGGCGAGAGGCGCCGCTTCGACCGCGGACGCGAGCCCGACGAGCACGACGGCGGCCGCGAGGCCGACGCGGGGGGGAAACCTCACGCCGCGATGTTACGGCCGACGCAGAGCGTTTCGCCGCAAAAGCGTCCGAGCCCGAGAAACGGGCCGAAAGGCGTGGGTCTGATATACAAGCGGCCCGCAATGAAGTCGCCGACGCCCACGTTCTCTGAAATGTCCCTGCCCGCGCCCCTCGCCGAGGCGATCGCCGCGCGCGGCTACGAGACGCCCACGGGCGTCCAGGCCGCCGTCGCCGACGCCGCGCACGCGGGGCGCGATCTGCTCGTCTCGTCGGCGACGGGCTCGGGCAAGACGCTCGCGTTCGGCCTCGCGCTCGCCGAGTCGCTCCTCGCCGACGCTCCGCCCGCCGAGCCTGGCAAGCGCGCCGCGGGTCCGCGCGCGCTCGTCATCACGCCGACGCGCGAGCTCGCGACGCAGGTGCGCACCGAGCTCGGGTGGCTGTACGCCAAGACGAAGCTCCGCATCGCCGTCTTCACGGGCGGCACCGACGTGCGCGGCGATCTCGCGCAACTGCGTCCCGGCGTCGATCTCGTCGTGGGCACGCCGGGCCGCCTCGTCGATCTCGTGACGCGCAAGAGCCTGCGCCTCGACGCCGTGCACACCGTCGTGCTCGACGAGGCGGACGAGATGCTCGACATGGGCTTCCGCGAGGATCTCGAGACGCTGCTCGCGGCGCGCGCCGCGACGACCGACGCCCCCCGCGAGGCGAGCCGCACCCTCATGTTCTCGGCGACGCTGCCCGACGCCATCCTGTCGATGGCGGCGCGGTACCAGAAGAACGCCGTGCGCGTCGACGCGCGCACGCACACGGGCGCGGGCGCCGGCGGCCACCAGGACATCAACTACGTCGCGCACCTCGTCGCCATGGGTGAGCGCATCCCGGCCGTCATCAACGTGCTCCGCCAGCACGCCGGCGTGCGCGCCATCGTGTTCGGAACGACGCGCGACGGGGTCGCCGACCTCCACCAAGAGCTCGTGAACCGCGGCTTCCGCGCCGTCGCGCTGTCGGGCGATCGCGCGCAGTCCGAGCGCACGCGCGCGCTCACGGCGCTGCGCAACGGCGAGGTCGACATCCTCGTCGCCACGAACGTCGCCGCGCGCGGCCTCGACCTGCCCGAGGTCGACCTCGTGTTGCACGCCGACCTGCCGCTCAACGCCGAGGCGCTCACCCACCGCAGCGGCCGCACGGGCCGCGCGGGGCGCAAGGGGACGAGCGTGCTCATCGCCACGGTCGCCGAGCGACGCAAGGCCGAGCGCCTGTTCTCGAACGCGCGCCTCACGTACACGTGGACGGCGGCGCCCGGCGCGAACGAGCTCGCGCGCGCCGCGCAGGACGCCCTCGCGACGTCGCTGCTCGAGGCGTCGCGCGACACGGGCGCCACCGCGGCGGGCGACGCGCGCGAGCTCGCGGCGCGCCTCACGACCGAGGCCGATCGTGACGCGCTCCTCGTCGCTCTGCTCAGCCGCGAGCTCGCGCGCATGCCCACGGGCGAGCGGCTCACCGACGTCGATCTGCGCGGGCGCAGCGCGCCGCCGCTCAAAGGCGGGCCCCGGCCCACCAACCGCGACTTCTCGCGCGGCGCCGTGCGGTTCGAGGTGAACCTCGGCCAAAACCAGAAGGCCGAGCCTGGCTGGCTGTTGCCGCTCATCTGTCGCCGCGGCGGCGTCACACGCAACGAGGTCGGCGCCATCCGCGTCGGTCCGCAGTCGAGCCAGTTCGAGATCCTGGGCGAGGCCGCCGACGAGTACGCGCTCGCCGCGGGCCAGACCGATCCACGCGCGCCTCACGTGCGCATCCAACGCATCGACCATGGCTCGCAGGGCTCGCAGAATTTCGGCGCGCCGCCGGCGCGATCACGCGAGCGCGGGGACGGACCGCCTCGATATCCTTCGCGCTCGAACAGCGGTCCGCCGCGCCACGCGCCACGCGATCGTCGCGACGCCCCCGCCCCTTTCAAGCCGACGTTGCCGACGATGTCGACAACGTCGACCACGCCCGCCGTCGTCGCGCCGTCGCCCGCGCCCAGCGTCACGCCCGCGCCTCACAAGGCGGCTCCCGTCAGCCACGCACCCGCGCCGCACAAAGCCCACGCCGAAGCACCCGCGCCGCACAAAGCCCACGCCGAAGCGCCCGCGCCCCACAAGCCGCGCCCGCACGCCGATGCGCCCGCGCCCCACAAGCCGCGCCCGCACACCGAAGCGCCCGCGCCCCACAAGCCGCGCCCGCACGCCGATGCGCCGCACAAAGCGGCCCCGCCGCACAAGGCGCGCGCGCACGCCGACGTCCCCGTCTCGCGCAAGCCACGCCCGCACGGCGACGCCCCGCCCCCGCGCAACAAGCCGCGGGCGTACGGCGGCGACGCGCCGCCCGTCAGGTCGGACGGACGCGGCGCTTGGCGCCCGCCCGCTGGGCGGCCGCAGCCAGGACCTCATAAGGCTGGCAACCGACGACCGCCTCGTCCCCGATGAAGAACGTCGGGATGCCCGTCACGCCCGCCTGCGCGGCCTCGGCCATCTTGCGATCGATCTCACCGACGTAGCGCGGATCCTCCGCGGCCGCGACGGCGTCATCCCCCGGCAGCCCGACGCTCTCGGCGATCGCGCGCAGGTCCGCGTCGCTCTCGAGCCCGTTTCCGTGGCGCCAGTGCGCCTCCATGCCCGCGAGCCGAAACTCGTCGAGCTTCCCCTGCGCGCGCGCGTACTCGGCGACGGCGAGCACGCGGCGCGTGTTGGGGATCCGCTCGGGGTGCACGATGCCCGTCACGCCGAAGCGCGCCGAGAACTGCTTCATGTGCTCCTTCACCGCCGGCAGCCGCGCCGCCGGAAACAGCGTCGTGAGCGGCATCCCGCCCTTCGGCGTGCTCGGGTGCAGCGGGAAGCCGCGCCAGTCGACGTCGAGGTCGAACTCCTCGCGCAGACGCGGCACCGTGCTCTGCTCCGCGACGAAGCAGAACGGACACACGAAGTCGGAGTACAAACGCAGCGTGACGGACACGTTCGTTACTTCTTGGCGGCCGCGGGCGCCGTCGGGAACGCCGCGCCCGCGCCGATGTGCAGCACGATGTCCATGGCGAGCTTCGGATACTTCGCCTTCACCTTGGCCTCGAGCTCCTCGGCCGACTTCGAGGCCGCGACGGCGACGTCGAAGTCCTTGAGGTACGCGCGCGTCTGCGCGATGCCGCTCGCGTCGTCCTTCAGCTTCGGATCCTTGTGACCCGCGACGACGATCTCGGGGTTCAGCGCCGCGACCTCGTCGAGCGTCTTGATCCACGCCTCGCGCGACGCCGGCGTCGTCTCCGCCGTCCACGCGTACACGCCCTGATAGACGATGTCGCCCGCGATGACCGCTTTGATCGACGGAATCCAGACGTACGAATCATTGACGTCGTCGCCCTGCACGGGGCCGTGAACCTCGAGCGTCTGCCCCTCGAGCGTGATCGTGTTGCCCGTGAGCGGCGCCGGGATGACGGGCTTCGTCGTGAGGTTGGCGCCAAACATGGGGCTCCACTGCTTCACCTTGGCGGCCCAGGTCTTCTTGATGGCGGCGACCGTCGCGGGCTGCGCGAGGATCTTGGCCTTCGGGAACGCCTGCTTGACGACGACGAGGCCGAAGTAATGGTCGGGGTGAAAGTGCGTGACGTAGATCGTCGTGAGGTTCTTCTTCGAGTCGATGAGCGCGCCCACGAGGCGGTGCGCATCGGCGAGCGTGAGCTGCCCGTCGACGAGCACGGCGTCCTTCTCGCCGCTCACGATGGCCGAGTTCACGAGGAACCCCTGCGGCGAGCCTGTGAAGACCTGGACCGACAGCTTGGATTCGGCGCGCGTCGGCGTCGCGAAGGCCGCGACCGCGAACAGAGACAGCGCGAACGTCACTAATCGTTTCGTCATGAGGAAGGGAGTCCTTTCGGGAGGATTCTTGCGTGAAGTGTCAGATTCGAACCGACCTGAGATGTCCGGCCGGTGCGCGACGTCACACGCGCCGACAGCGGACCGCTACCCCGAGTGAGGACGAGCTTCGCTCGTCCGAACGAGCGCCGGAGGGTTTGGGAACCCTCTCAGGGTTCCCATTCTAAAGGTGCGACATGTGCTCAAGTTTGTTCACCTTCGCGCCGATTGAGGTCCATCTCGCTACAACGGTCCCCGAGGAGGATTTCGATGCAAGAGAAGCTCAAAGGACTGGCCCAGCGCCTGGAGGGCCTCGCGACGCGCTTCCAGCTGCACGGGCAGTTCGCCGCCGCCGACGACGTCCGCCGCGTCGCGAGCGAGCTCAAGGCGATGGCCGGCGCCGGCCACCCGGTCGTCGAAGCCGCCCCCAGCCACCCCTGAGGGTTAAGCGTTCGCCATGCGCCGGTGCCCGTTCACGGGCGTCGGCGTCAGCTCGCCGTCTGTCTGCGCCTCGGACTTCTCGGCGAGCGCCTCGAGGGCCCGCTTGCAGACGTGCGCGAGCTCGTCGCCCGGATTCACGAGCAGCCGCGGGATGCGCGACAGATCGGGATAGTGCGCGAGCGCCTCGATGAGCTTCCAACCGCTCATGAGCGGCAGCCCCACGCCGATGACGAGCAGGCGCGGAACGTCTTCTTCTAGAACTGCGAGCGCCTCCTGCCCCGTCGCCGCCGACAGGACCTTGTAATCGCTGGACTGCAGGAACTCGCCCAACCCCCGCCTCACGCCCATGTCGTCGTGGACGATCAGGACTGTGCCGCGCATCGAGGAACCTCCGTTGGTCATGTGGAGTGGATGTGGTCGAACGTATTCCGGACGTCCACCAAAAGGCAAGTTTCGGACGCATCGCGCCGCGCTGTTAGAAAAGCGGGGCAGGCCGTCGGGCCGGAAATGCCGAAGGTCCGTGTCGTCGACGCTAGTAAGTGTCCCGAACCGTCATCATCCGTAACATGGCAGAGAGTCGCGCCGCGTCGGGCACTGGCGCGCCCGCGGGCGCCGTCCAGTCGACGGTCACGCTCTCGCCCGGCAGCAGATCGAAGAAGTTGTCCGAAAAGCTGCCCTGCCCGTCCGCCGTCGACAGGTAGACGGCGCGCGCGAACCGCCGCGCCGTGACCCGCACGCTCGCGCCCGTGGGCCGCGCCTCGACGGCCACTTGCAGCTCAGGAATGGGCAGCGCGAGGTCGCGCGTCTTCTCGAACCACATGAGGTTTCTCGACAGCAGGTTGCCGCCCTCGCGCAGCTCGGCGACGAAGACGACGCGCGACGGATCGGCGCCGCGCAGGAGATCCTTCTTCCAGGCGTGCCAGACATCGGCGCTGCTCGTCGCGCGCGCGACGACGTCTTGATCGTCGCGCCACAGCTCCTTGCCGTCGAAGTCGACGAGGCGCAGCGACAGGCGCGCGCGCAGGTCGGCGCGGCGATCGTTGACGGCGAACACGCGCACGTTGCCGCCTTCTTCGACGGGGCTCACGAGCACGGACGCGAAGAACCTTCGCGCGGCGTAGTGCAGCGCCTTCCAGCGGCCGAAGTAGTCGATGCCGGACCAAGAAGCCACGGGCCAGCAGTCGTCGAGCTGCCAGTACAAGCTGCCCGCGTTGTACGGCCACGCGCGGCGATGCGCCTCGGCGCCGAACTTGATGACCGTCGCCTGCAGCACCTGGCTCATGTACAGGAACGACGCGAAGTCCTTGGGCACGCGGAAGTCGCGATCCATGTACGTGCGCACGAGCTGGTTGCCGCGCGGGTGGCGCTGGTGCGACAGCATGACGGGCGAGTCGATGCGCCACTCGGATTGCGGCGCGTAGCGCGCGACGGAGTCGAGCGTCGGGAACGACTGGAAGCCGTACTCGCTCATGAAGCGCGACGTGTGCGTCGCGTAGTCGGTGTACGGCGCCTCGGCGTGCCACACGCCCCAGTAGTGGTTGTCACCCCACCCTTGCTTGTTGGGCGGCACGCCGTCCTCGTCGGCCGACGGCGAGCTGCGCGTATAAAAGCGCCCGGAATCCTCCGTCGCGACGACGCGTGGGAGCACCTCGTGGAACATGCGCTTGTAGTCGCGCTCGATCGTCGCCTGCGCCGCCTTGCCAAGGTGGAACTTCCACTGCCAGCCCCACTGCTGCCACGCCGCCTCGATCTCGTTGTTGCCCGCCCACAGCGCGAGGCTCGCGTGGTTGCGCAGGCGGCGCACGTTCTCGACGGCCTCGCGGCGCACGTTCTCGACGAACGCGTCGTCGCCCGGGTACATGCTGCAGGCGAACATGAAGTCCTGCCAGACGAGCAGGCCCAGCTCGTCGGCGAGATCGTAGAAGCGGTCGTCCTCGTACACGCCGCCCCCCCACACGCGCAGCATGTTCATGTGCGCGTCCGCGGCGGACTTCAACAGCGTGCGCGTGCGCTCGGGCGTCTCGCGGTCGAGGAAGCTGTCGGACGGGATGTAGTTCGCGCCCTTCATGAACACGGGCGCGCCGTTGACCTTGATCGTGAAGCTCTTGCCGTCCTTGTCGCGCGCGTTGACGACCTCGAGCGTGCGCAGCCCCACGCGCGTCGCGCGCGCGCCGCGCAAGGCGCCGTCGACGGTGAGCGTCGTCGCGAGCGTGTACAGCTTCTGCGCGCCGAGGCCGTTCGGCCACCAGCGCTCGGGGCTCGCGATCGTGATCTCGGCGCTGACGTGGTTCTCGCCCGCCGCGAGCTGCGCCTCGACGGTGACGGGCGCGCCGCCGTCCGTCGTGACGCCGATCGTGGCCTTGCCCGCGCGCGCGGCGACGATGTGCGCCGTGACCGAGAGGCGCGCGCGCGCGTCCGTGAGCTCGCGCTGGAACACCTGCACGTCGTCGAGGCGCGCGCCGTCCCACGCGTCGATCGTGACGGGCCGCCAGATGCCGCTCGTCACGAA
>DATAZS010000391.1:0-9939 GCA_036271915.1 Polyangia bacterium | reverse complement strand
GTCGGAGCCTCGCCGCCGGAACAGCGCGGGCAGGTCGCGAAACGCGCGCGCGAGCGCGCGCCAGTCCATGACGAGCGGAACGAAGGCGCTCGCGACGAGCAGCCCGAGCCCGGGCCAGATGAGCCACGCGCCCGCGCCCGCGTACGTCGCGCTCGCGACGATGCCATGGACCGTGAGCCAGGGCACGAGGACGACCCACGCGACGACGGCGCCGATGAGCATGCTGACCGCGTTGCGAAACCCGATGAGCACGCCGATCGATCCGAGCATCGGGCTCCAGTTGAGGCCGACCCCCAGGGCCGACAACGACGCGCCCGCGACCATGCCGCCCATCGTCGACATCTGTGGGATCAGCGACGGGCGTCCGTCGCGGAACCACGCGAATAGCGCGGCGGCGACGGCCGTGCCGACGAGCAAACGCGCGCGGTGCATCGCCGTCTGGCGCGACGCCGAGATCGTGTCGATGACCTCCGCCGTCGCCGTGCCCGTGGGGAAGGGCAGGCGTTCGTTGAGGACGAGCTTGCGGCGTAGAAATCCCGCGAGGACGATGCCGACGACGCCGAGCGCGATGCCCCACACGGCCAGCGCCCAGCCCGGGTAGTGATGCCCCATGAGCTCGAGCGCGGGGATGGCGCCCGGGAAGCCGATCGCGAACCCCATGATGGCGGCCGAGGAGGCCGTCGTCGCCGCGATGTTGTTCTCGAGCGCGCCAAAGGGCCGCGACGAGAGGTTCCGGAAGGTCGTGAAGAACGCGAAGCCGACGAGCGCCGTCGTGATGCTGCCACCGTCGATGAAGGTGGTCTTGAGCATCGTGTAGACGTTGCCCGCCGCGAGCAGGCCGCCCATGACGACGCCGAAGACGAGCGCGCGCACCGTGAGCTCGCGCTCGGGCGACGACGCGACTGCGGGCTCCGGCGCGCGGTCCATGAGACGGGACGACTCTAGAGGAACGGCCGACATTAGCGAGGAATCCGACGTGCGCCGCGCGCCGCGGCCCTCACGGCGCGGCGTCTTCGGTGTCGCGCATCGACGGCTCGCGCGTGCGCAAGCCGTGCTTCCACAGCAGCCGATAGAAGTAGATGCGATCGACGCCCGCGGCGCGCGCGGCCGCGCTCACGCGGTTCTCGTGCACGCGCAAGAGCTCCTCGAGGTAGCGCTTCTCGAACGCGCTCACCCAGCCCTCGCGCGCCTCGCGCAGCGGCTGGCCGATGTTGACGGCGCTCTCTGGGCTCGCCGAGACCGCGTCGACGGCCTTGGGCGCCGCGAAGTCGCGCAGCGCCACGCACCGCTCGAGGTAGTTGCGCAGCTCGCGGATGTTGCCCGGCCAGTTGTGATGTCCGAGCGCGCTCAGGAACTCCTCGGAGCGCACGACGGCCAACGTCTGATCGTCGATCGTGCCGAGGTTGCGCACGATGTGCTCAACGAGCATGGGCAGGTCGGGCAGGCGCTCGCGCAGCGGCGGCAGCTTCACCTCGACGACGGCGAGGCGGTAATAGAGATCGGAGCGGAACTTGTGCGCGGCGACCTGCTCGCGCAGGCTGCGGTTCGTCGCGGCGATGAGGCGCACGTTGACGGGCACGTGGTTGTTCGTGCCGACCTTGCGGACCTCACGGCGCTCGAGCACGCGCAGCAGCTTCGGCTGCAGATCGATGCTGAGCTCGCCGATCTCGTCGAGGAACACCGTGCCGCCGTGCGCGGCCTCGAAGACGCCGGCCCGCGAGGCCACGGCGCCCGTGAACGCGCCGCGCTCGTGACCGAACAGCTCGCTCTCGAGCAGCTGCGGCGGCATCGCGCCGCAGTCGACGACGAGGAAGGGCTTGTCGCGGCGCGGGCTGCCGCGGTGGATGGCCTCGGCCGAGATCTCCTTGCCCGTGCCGGTCTCGCCCTCGAGCAGGATCGTGGCCTCGCTGCCCGAGGCCTTGCCGAGCACGTCGAACACGGCCTGCATCGCCGCTGAGTGCCCGACCATGCGGCCGAAGCGATCACGGTCGTAGCGAGCCGTGTCGGCGCGGGTCGCCCCCGAGTCGGCTTCGAAGCGCACCGACCCGTCGCCTACGGCGAGCGCGGTGCGCGCCCCCTGAGGCCCGTTTCCCACGGGGGTGCTATCGACCGATGTTCACCGTTCCTTGACCAGGATCGCCGGACGGAACGTTTGTACGCCGCGCTGCATTCGGCCCGGCGGCCCCGCTCAGGCCGTCAGGGCCATCGTGGCCGCGCCCAGGAGGCCCGGCTGCGCGTTCGTCACGACGAAGGCGGGCAGACGCTCGACGAGCGTGTGCAAGCGACCCTTGCGGTCGAACGCCTCGCGAAAGCCGCCCTTTTGTAGATACGTGAGCACGCGCGGCGCTATCCCACCCGCGACGAAGACGCCTCCCGTCGCGAGGACCTGCAAGCCGAGGTTGCCGGCGACGGCGCCCATGACGGAGCAGAAAAGAGCGAGCGACATCTCGCAGATGGGGTCGACGCCCTCGAGGCCGCGCTTCGAGATCTCGGCGGCGGCGTCATGGCCGGGGGCCGCGAGCACGGCGGCCGTCTCCGGCTTGATGAGGGGGCGACAGGCCGGCTCCTGCGCGAGGAACGTGAAAATGTCGACGAGGCCGTTGCCCGACAGCACGCGCTCGCACGACACGCGACCGTACTTCGTGCCCAGGTATTGAAGGAGGCCCGCCTCGAGCGGCGAGCGCGGCGCGAAGTCGGCGTGGCCTCCCTCGGAGGGCACGACCTCGTAGCGATCGGCGGACTCGGACCACAGCAGGAAGGCCTCGCCGAGGCCCGTGCCCGCGCCCAGCACGGCGATGGGGCCGCGCGCGACGGGCGTCGCGCCCCCGAGCGCGACGAGCTCATTCGGGCCCACGGCCGTCACGCCGAGCGCGGCGGCGCTGAAGTCGTTGACGAGCGTGACGCGCCCGATGCCGAGCCGCGCCGCGAGCGCGCGCCCGTCGACGACCCAGGGCAGGTTGGTCGCGTGGCAGCGGTTGTTCTCGATGGGCCCGGCGACGCCGAGGCACGCGCCGTCGACGCCGTGGCCCTTCGCGACGCGGCCCTTCGTCTCCTTGTCGGCCCTGCGCAGGAAGGCCTCGGCGATCTCGTCGAGCGAGCCTTGCGACTTCGAAGGCGTCGTGTGCTCGAAGAGCGACGTCAGCTTGGGGCGTCCGCCCGAACGGGCTGGCTCGACCTCGTAGAGCGCGAGGCGGGCGTTCGTGCCCCCGATGTCACCCGCGAGGACGATCATGGCACCTCTTTCTTGGCGGCCGGCAGCTGCGCGACGGCGGCGCGATCGCAGAACAGCAGCGCGGGGCGCGGCTGCGCGCGGCGCAAGATCGCTTGGCTCGGCCAGCGGCGCGCGTCGAGCGTCGGACCGAGGACGTCCCGCAGCGTGGCCGCCTTGTCGGCGCCCGCGATGAGGAACAGCACGTCGCGCGCGCCGAGCAGCACGGGGTAGGTCAGCGTGAGCCGGCGCGTCGCCTGCTGCGGGACGTCGTTGGCGACGCAGCGGCGCGTGTGCTCGTCGAGGGCCTTCGTGCCCGGGAACAGCGACGCCGTGTGCCCGTCGCCGCCCATGCCGAGCAGCACGAGATCGAGCGGCGCCGCGCCGAGCGCCGCCTCGTAGTCGCGCGCGGCGGCGTCGAGGTCGGGATCCTCGCCGCGGAGGCGGCGTACGTTGTCGGGCGGCACTGCGGCGGGCGAGAGCAGCGTCTCGCGCGCCATGCGGTAGTTCGACTGTGGATCGTCGGGGCCCACGGCGCGCTCGTCGCCGAAGAACACGTCGATGCGCGACCAGTCGAGATCGCGCGCCGCCGCGAGGTGCGCGTAGAGCGCGCGCGGCGTCGAGCCGCCCGCGAGCGCGAAGCGGAAACGGCCACGCGCCGCGAGCGCGTCGGCGGCGAGCACGCGCACGCGGTCGGCCGCGACGCGCGCGAGCCCCTCGACGTCGGCGGCGACGACGAGGGCGGGATCGGTGACGGAAGAAGCGACGAGAACCGGGTCAGTCATCGATGCCGTTTTATCCGAGGACGCAGCCCGCGTCACGCGGAGGCGGTGAAGGTCGCGAGGCGCGCCGCGAGCGCGAGGCAGCGCGCGAACAACGGATCGCGGCCCGCGGGGCCGAGCGCCGTCACGCAGAGCTCGGCGTCGCGGCGTGAATCCAGCTTCATGACCCGCGGGGGCGCGATGGGCGACGTCAGCGTCGCGTGGTTCTGCTCGGTGCGGCGAACGGAGAACACGGCCTCGGGCGCCGCCGATTCGAGCTCGATGGCGACGATGCCGCTCGTGCCGCACTCGCCAGCCGAGGGGACGAGCGCGACCTCGACGGCGGCGTCTCGCGACGGGCGCGCCCCCGCGCCTTGCGCGCGATCGAACCGAAACCGCGAGGTGACGCCGGGCGCCGCGGGGTCGGCCGACGTGAAGAGCCAACCCAGCGTCGACGCGAGCCAGGCCGCGAGCAGCAGCGCGCTCGGCTCGTCGGTCGGGCGGTGGTGAATCGTCACGCGACGCGCCGTCAACAGCGGACCGCCGCCCACGGGCGCGTCGAAGAGCCCCGCGAACAACAAGCGGAAGTTCGCGAGGCGCAGCCAGCCGAGGTCTGTGACGGGCAGGCCGTCGCCCGCGGCGAGCTCGGCGCAGCGCTGCACCTCGAGGAGCTGGCGCGGACGCGTGCACAACCCCGTGTCGAGCACGAGGCGATCCGTCTCGGGCAGGATCTGCCGGCGCAAGAGGCCCTCGGGCATCGTCGCGTCGCTCCACAGCGTCGCCGTCGGCAGGCCGGGCACCTGGAGCGCGCGCACGAGCGCGCCGAAGCGCGCGTCGCCGCGCCGCCCGCGCAGCGTGATCTCCTCCGAGTACACGACGCGCGCGCCGCTCGACCGCGCGACGACGTTGCTCTCGATCGTCGCGCGCACGCCGTCGTCTTTGTCGGCGTCGCCGGCCGTCTCCGGCTCCTCGACGAGCACGAGCACGCGCGCCGGCAAAAGCGGCGCGAGCTCGTCGACCATCTTGCGCGCGCGCTCGTGGTCCTGCGCGCGCGTCGGCACGACGAGGTTCCACAGCGCCGCGCGCGACACGGCGCCGTCGCCGCCCGCGCTCGCCGCCTTCCATAGATCGGCGAACGCACGCTCGATGCGATCGATCTCGACCTCGATGGCCTCGCCGCGCGTGAAGCGCTCGGCGACCGTCGGCTGCGCGCCGTCGGCCATGCCTACGGGCGCCTCCACGCGCGGTGATCGGCCGACAGCAGACGGTCGGCGGGCTCCGGGCCCCAGCTGCCGGCGGCGTAGGTCGCGAGCGGCACGTTGCCGGCGGCCGACTGCTCGGCCCAGTGCTGGTGGATGCGCGAGATCCACGTCCAGCTCGCCTCGACCTCGTCGGCGCGCGTGAACAGCGTGTTGTCCCCGAGCAGGCAATCGAGGATGAGCCGCTCATACGCCTCGGGCGGCTCGACGCCAAAAGATGACCCGTAGCGGAACTCCATGCTGACGGGCGCGACCTCCATGGCGGGGCCGGGCAGCTTCGAGCCGAAGTTCAGCGTGATGCCCTCGTCGGGCTGGATGCGGATCGACAGCACGTTGGGGCGGATGCTCTCGCCGCGCTTGCCGAACAGCAGGTGCGGCGCCTCCTTGAAGTGGATCGCGATCTCGGTGACTCGCTTCGGCATGCGCTTCGCCGAGCGCAGGTAGAACGGCACGCCCGCCCAGCGCCACGAGTCGATGAAGAACTTCATGGCGACGTAGGTCTCGGTCTGCGACGTGCGGCTCACGCCCGTCTCCTCGCGGTAGCCGGGCACCTTCTTGCCCGCGATCGAGCCCGCGCCGTACTGCGCGCGCACGACGTGGGCGTCCATCTCGGCGGGCGGGATCGTGCGCAGCGCCTTCAGCACCTTGAGCTTCTCGTCCCGCACGGCGTCGGGATCCATCGAGATGGGCGGCTCCATCGACGCGAGGCTCACGACCTGAAAGAGATGGTTCTGCACCATGTCGCGCAGGATGCCGGCCTGCTCGAAGTAGCCGCCGCGGCCCTCGACGCCCACGGTCTCGGCGCCCGTGATCTGCACGTGGTCGACGAAGCGATTGTTCCACACGGGCTCGAAGATGCCGTTCGCGAAGCGGAACACGAGCAGGTTCTGGACGGTCTCTTTCCCGAGGTAGTGATCGATGCGGTAGATCTGCTTCTCGGTGAGCGTCTGGTGGATGTCGCGGTTGAGCGACTGCGCCGTCGCGAGGTCGGTGCCGAACGGCTTCTCGATGATGACGCGCGCGAAGCGGCCCTCCGGCGCCGACGTGAGGCCCGAGGCACCGAGGTGCTTGACGACCGTCGAGAACGTCGACGGTGGGATCGACAGATAGAAGACGCGGTTGCCGGGCAGGCCCAGCGTCTTCTCGATCTCCTCGAGGCGCGTCTTGAGCGCCGCGTAGGCCGCCGGATCGTCGTAGCTGCCTTCTTGATAGAACACGTGATTCGCGAACGTGCTCCACAGCTCGGGGTCGACGGGGCGGCGGCGCGCGAACTCGTCGCAGCCCTTGCGCATGTCATCGCGGAACGCGTCGTCGGTGATGGGCTTGCGCGCGTAGCCGACGACGGCGAAGCGCGCGGGCAGCAGGCGATCGCGCGCGAGGCTGTAGAGCGCGGGCACGAGCTTGCGCTTCGTGAGATCGCCGGACGCGCCGAAGATCACCATCGTCGCCGGCTCGGGGATGCGCTCCTCGTGGAGGCCTTCGCGCAGCGGGTTGGGCACCAAGACGGGGGCTGTGCTCATAATGGTCAGGCCTTCTCGATCGTCGACAGCAGCGCGGCGAGGCCCGCGTCGATGTCGGCCCCCAGATTCACGCGCAGCGCGCGCCGGCTGCGGCGCCGCAAGACCTGGAGATCGCCGAGCGCCTGCGCGTTGCGCAGCGTCGCGAACGTGTACGGCTCGCCCGGGATGGGCAGATCCTTGGGCGCGTCGGCCGTCAGCTGCAGGAAAACGCCCGTGTTGGCGCCACCCTTGTGCAGCTGCCCCGTCGAGTGCAGGAAGCGCGGACCGTAGCCAACGGTCGTCGCGTTCTTCGCACGCGCCCGAATGGCGACGCGCACCTTCGTGAGCAACGCATCCCGCGCGTCTGTGCGCGTGAAGTACGCGCACAGCGCGACGTAGTCCTGCGGCGGCGCCGTCGAGAGGAGCGCGCGAAGGCGCTCGACGTCGCCGGGGCCGCAGACGTCCTCAGCCTGCGGCAGCTTGGCGTCCTTGGCGTACGCCGCGAGCAGCGCGCTCGTCGCGAGCTTCGCCTCGGTGACGTTGGGCTCGTCGAACGGGTTGACGCCCAGCACGACGCCCGCGATCGCCGTCGCGACCTCCCAGCGAAAGAGCTCGCGCCCGAGCGCCGCGCGGCTCTCGAGCGTGAGGTACACCACCGGGTGACCCGCTTGCTCGAGCGCGCCGACAGCGCGGCTCTGAGCGGCGTCGCCCTCACCGAGGCGAATGTAGACGAACAGGCGATCGTCGCCGTAGTCCGCGGGCGCGCCCAAGGGCTCGAGATCGACGGGGACGACGCCTTTGCCTTCCTTGCCGGTCGATTCGGCGACGAGCTGCTCGATCCACGAGCCCAGGCTCGCGAGCTCGGGCGACGCCACGATCGTGAGCTTGTCGCGGCGGTTCTTGGCGGCGACCCCCATGATGACGCCGAGGCGCAGCGCCGCCGCGTCGGGCGCCGGCACGACGGGCGACGACGCCGCCGCCATCTCGCCGCTCGTCGCGACGAGGCCGGGCACGTCGGCGCCCAGCAGCGCGCCTGGCACGAGGCCGAAGTAGGAGAGGGCGGAGTAGCGCCCACCGATGTCGGCCGGGTTCACGAACACGCGGCGGTACTTCTTCTCCTCGGCGAGCTGCCCGAGCCGCGTCGCGGGGTCCGTGATCGCGACGAAGTGCCCGCCCGCGCGCGCGACGTCGCCCTCGCACTGCGCGAGCGTCTTCTGCCAGAAGTGGCGCTCGAACGACTGGATCTCGATCGTGCCGCCCGACTTCGACGCGACGATGAACAGCGTCTTTTTGCCCTCGACGAGCTTGTCGACGGCCAACACGGCCGCGGGATCGGTGTTGTCGAGCACGTGCAGGCGCAGGCCGCCGTTGGACTTCATTGCATTGGCATTGCCCGCGAACACGGCGCCCAGCACCTCGGGCGCGAGCGAGCTGCCGCCCATGCCCAGCAGCACGGCGTCCGTGAACCCGGCGCCGCGCACCTCGGCGGCGAATGCCGACAGCTCGGCGAGCTTCGTCTTCATGAGCGCGGGCGACCGCAGCCAGCCGAGGCGCGTCTTGATCGACGTCTCGTGCCCGGCGTCCGCCGTGAACAGCGTGGGATCGCCGTCCCACAGGCGCTGGGGCGCGCCGGCCTGCGACAGGCGCAGCACCTCGGCCTCGACGGCCTCGGCGAGCGGCGCGGGGAGCACGGCGCGCTGGCGGCCGGCGGTCTTCTCGAGCAGCGCCGCGCGGCGCGCCGTCACGGCGCCGATGAGCGTCGCCATCGACGCCGTGAAAGACTTCACGCCGTCGTCGAGCAGCCCGTGGCACACGCGCGACAGATCGATGCCCAGCGCCGCGAGCTCGGCGACCGCGGCGTGGGCCTCCTCGTAGCCCGTCGAGAGCGTCGGCGAGACGTTGCCGTGATTCATGAACGCCGTCAGCGTCGCGGGCGGCACCGTGTTCACGGTGTCGGCGCCGATGAGCGCGTCGAGGTACATCGTGTCGGCGTACTTCGGATCCTTCGTCCCCGTCGACGCCCACAGGAGGCGCTGCGGCGACGCGCCCTTCGCGACGAGGGCCTTCCAGCGCGCGCCCGCGACGATGCCCTCGTAGATCTCGTAGGCCATCTTGGCGTTCGCGATCGCGATCTTGCCCATGAGCGCCTCGGCGCGCTTCGTGACGTCGGCGGGCCCTGCTTTCGCCTTGTCTGCGAGCTGCTTGTCGCAGACAGCGTCGACGCGCGACACGAAGAAGCTCGCAACCGACGTCTGACCCTCGAGCTTGCCGCCCGCCGACACGCGCTCCTCGAGCCCCGACAGATAAGCCTCGATGACCTCCTCGTATTGAAGCAACGAGAAGATGAGCGTGACGTTGACGCTCACGCCTTGCGCCGTGAGCGCGCGGATGGCGGGGATGCCCTCAGGGGTCGCCGGCACCTTGATCATGACGTTGGGGCGGCCCACGAGGTGCGCGAGGCGCAGGCCCTCGGACACCGTCTGCTCCGTGTTGGCGGCAAGCGCAGGCAGCACCTCGAGCGAGACGCGTCCGTCGACGCCGTTCGATCGATCGTAGACGGGCAGCAGCAGGTCGCACGCGCCGCGGATGTCCTCGACGGCGAGATCTTCGTAGATCTTCGTGGGCGGCAGGCCAGCCGCCGCGAGCTTGCGCAGCGCCTCCTCGTAGTCGGTCGAGGAGACGATGGCCTTCTCGAAGATCGTGGGGTTGGAGGTCAGCCCGCGCACGCCCGCCATGACGAGGCCCGCGAGCTCGCCCGACGCGAGCAGCCCGCGCCGCATGTTGTCGTACCAGATGCTCTGTCCGAGGCCCAAGGTCGCGGTCAGCCGCTTGTTGGCGGCTCGGTCTGATGTGTCCGACGTGCTCTGCTTGCTCGACATCTGCGCTCGATCTCCTTCTTTCGCCGATTCCCGAATCTTCGGGCGGGCTCAGCATCTCAGCCGGGCCCGGCGCTGTAAAGTCCGCGCCGGGTTTCCGTCCCGGGCGCACCAATGGCCCGTGCTAGGGTCCGCCGCTCGTATGTCGGAGCCGCTCCAACCGCTCGCGGGGCACGCCGTTTTCCTGCTGCTCATTCAGCTGGCGCTGCTGGTCGCCGCGGCGCGCCTCGGGGCCGAGCTGGCCAAGCGCGTGGGCCTGCCCGCCGTCGTGGGTGAGCTCGCGGCCGGCATCGCGCTCGGCCCCACGGGCTTCGGCCACTGGTTCCCGAACGGCTT
>DATAZS010000390.1:0-8993 GCA_036271915.1 Polyangia bacterium | reverse complement strand
TTGAACGGCGTCAACAACTGCTTCAACAAAGAGGCGGCCGACTCGCCCGAGCTCCAGTACTTCGACGCGACCCTCGCCGCCGTCGAGAAGGACTTCTGCGTCGACACGTCACGCCTCTTCATCGAAGGCTTCAGCAGCGGCGGGTGGCTCACGAGCTTCCTCGGCTGCGCGCGCGGCGACGTGCTGCGCGGACAGGCGAGCGTCGCCGGCGGGCTGCCTCCCGCGCCGGCGTGCACGGGACCCATCGCGGCGATGTACGTCTCCGACAAGGACGACACGAGCAACCCGACCGCGCAGGTCATGATGGGGTTGGCGCGCGTCTTGACGGCGAACGGCTGCGGCTCCGAGACGGTCCCGTACGACGCCGGCGTACCGTCACCGTGCGTCGAGTATCAAGGCTGCATGCCGGGGCATCCGGTCGTTTGGTGTCTGACGACGGGCCTCGGGCACAACGACCAGTCCGCCGACGGGCTCTCGACGATTGGGTTCTGGAACTTCTGGAAGTCACTGCCCTGACGTTCAGCGCGCGCTCACGGGCGGCGGCAGCACGTGATCGCGCACGGTGATGGTGACCTGTTTGTCCAGCGGCACGTTTGCGCCTGGCGTCCGCGTCGCGGCGATCGTGAAGACGACGGCCTCGTCGTCGGGCACCGTGAGGACGGCGTCGGACGTCACGTCCCACGTGTAGTCCTGCAAGTAAGTGAACGGGCCGCGCTGGTTGCCGCGGCACGCGAGGTGCGTGCCCAGCAGGTGGTGGCCAGGCGTCACGCGTCCCGCGAACACGACGCTGTCATCGTTGGAGCCGAGCGAAACGACGGCGGGCAGATGATTGCCGTCCAACGTCAGACGCGCCTCGACGAGGCTCAACGTCTTGCCCAGATCATTCTTGAAATGAATGGTCGCAAAAGACCCATGGATCGCGCCGCGATTCGCGCGCGGCGCCGGTGAGCGCTCCGCGCTACGCGGCGGCGGATCGCCGAGGTCCTCCTCGGGCATGGCCAGCGGTGGCGCGGCGCTGACGAAGTTCGCGTCTAGCGCCATGGGACCGAGGTGAGGAAACGCGATCAGAGAGCCCCAGAGGCCGGCCACTCCCACGATTTTCCACATGTTGACCTCCCTCGGACAAGCTAACCATCGCGAGGGGCGGGAAAAGGCCCAGAGGAGAAACGAAGAGCAAGCGGTGACGATCAGTACGTGATCGTTACAATTTCACCGGCTCTCACGAACGGCGTCGTTATCGTGACGACGTGTTTTTTCGCGTCGTAGGTGAACGCGCGCGTCGCGGCGCCCGCGACCGTGACCTGCTTGGGCGCCGACGGCGCGCCGTGGATCGCGAACGCGAGCGACGAGAACCACGGCGTGTACGTGCCCTCGGCGGCGCCCGTCTGGACGCTCAACGCATTCGCGCCGTCCTGGCACGTGAGCGCGACGCGCACGAACGCGCCCTTCTTGTAGTCGAAGGTCGTGCCGTCATCGGCGTAGAGCGAGCCGTGGCAGGCGGGGCCCGGGTAGACGCGCAGCTCGAGCGGACCTTTGGGCGTCTCGCTCGTCGACTGCACGAGCGGCTGGTGCGGGATGATGGCGCCGCCGCGCACGAGCACCGAAAGCTCGCCGAGCGCGGGCACGCTCTTTTTGGGCGCGCCCGCGAGCCGCTCGCCCGTCCAGTAGTCGTACCAGACGCCGGGGGGCACGCTGACCTCGAGCGGATCCATTGTCTCCTCGACCTTGGGCTGCACGAGCAGATCGGGGCCGAACAGGAACGCGCTGTTGTTCGTGTAGAACGCGTCGGCCTCGGGGTGCTCGAGCCAATACGGGCGCATCATGGGCGCGCCCGTGCGCGACGCCTCCTCGGCGAGCGCGTAGATGTACGGCAGCAGGCGATAGCGCGTCTCGATGAAGCGCCTGCGGATGGCCTCGTGCTCGCCGCCGCCGACCCACGGCTCTTGATCGAGCGTGCCCTTCTCCGTGTGGTCGCGGAAGATCGGGTTGAACGCGCCGAGCTCGAGCCAGCGCGTGAGCAGCTCGGGCGTGGGGCTGCCGCGGAAGCCGCCGATGTCGTCACCGACGAGCGCGTAGCCCGACAGGCCCAGGTTGAGCAGCATGGGGATCGAGATGCGGAAGTGATTCCACGTGCTCGTGTTGTCGCCCGTCCACGAGGCGGCGAAGCGCTGCCCGCCCGCGTAGGTCGCGCGCGTGAGCACCATGGGGCGTCGATCCCCCTGCAGATTGAGCAGACCTTCGTAGGTCGCGCGTGAGTTCTGCATGCCGAAGACGTTGTGCACGGCGCGATGCGTGGCCGTGCCGCCCGAGTCGACGCGATGGACGGCATCGAGCGGCATCGTGCGCTGCTCCCAGAACACCGACGGCTCGTTCATGTCGTTCCAGAAGCCGGCGACACCGCGCTTCACGAAGTCGTCGTACAGCGTGCCCCACCACGCGCGCGCCGGCGCCCACGTGAAGTCGGGGAACACGCTCGGGCCCGGCCACACCTTGCCGACGTAGACCGAGCCGTCGGCCGCGTGAACGAAGTCGTTGCCCGCCGCGCCTTCGTCATACGGTCGGTAGCCCTGGCCCGGCGCCCGCGCGAGGTGCAGATCGGTTATCGCGATCACCTTGAAACCGTCGCGGCCGAGGTCGGCGATCATCTTGTCGAAGTGCGGGAAGCGCGCGGCGTCGATCGTGAAGGGGCGATTGTCCTTCTGGTAATCGATGTCGAGGTAGATGACGTCGGCGGGGATCTTCTTTTCGCGGAAGGTCTTCGCGATCTCGTAGACGCGCGCCTCGGGGTAGTAAGAGTAGCGGCACTGCTGGAAGCCGAGTGACCACAGCGGCGGCAGCGGCGGTTTGCCCGTGAGGTCGGCGTAGCGCTCCAGGACCGATTTTGGCTGCGGCCCGGCGATGAAGTAGTAGTCGAGGTCGCCGCCGTCGGAGCCGAACGCGTACGCGTCGCGCGCCGTCTTGCCGAAGTCGAACCACGAGCGCCACGTGTTGTCGACGAAGAGGCCGTAGGCGCGGCCTTTGCGCAGCCCGATGAAGAACGGGATCGTCTTGTACAGTGGATCGGTCGACTCCTGCCAGGCGTAGGCGTCCGTGTTCCAGTTCGTGAAGGCCATGTCGCGGCGATCGAGCGGACCGGCCTTGTCGCCGAGGCCATAGTAGTGCTCGTCGTCGGGCATGACCTTGTCGACGCGGAAGCCGGCGGCGCCGAGCGACATGGGGCGATCGCGCGCGTCCTCGCTGAGGACGTTGCCGGCGGCGTCGAGGAACACGAGGCGAAGGGGGGACTTCTCGACGCGAACGCGCACGTTCGCCGTCGCGACGACGAGCGACGCGGCGCCGTCGGTGACGGTCACCTTGCCAGTCGGCGCGTTCGCGCCCTCGACGACGGCCCACGAGAAGTCCTTCGAGAACACGTCTCCGCGCGCGGCGCGCACGCGCACGACGTCGTCGTTCACCGCCGTGATCGCGACGGCGCCGAAGCTGGTCTTCAGCGTCACGCCGTGCGCGTCTGCGGAGAACCCCGTGACCTGCGCCGCGGCGGTCGTCGGCGTCTGCGCGCGCGGCGGTGCCGCGGCGCAGGACAGAGACGACAGCAGACCGAAGAGGGTGGGCAGCGTGGCTTTGTTCATGGGGCTCCGCGTGTGTTCGGGGTCAGCGTCCCGCGAGAGCGGTTTGGGAGAGAACGACGGCGTTCCCCGCGGCAACGGTGATGTCGGCGCCGCCGCCCGTCGCGACCGTGACGGTGACGCCCGCGCAGCCGGTCGCCGTGGGCGCGCCTTGATAGACGTCGCAGTACGCGCCCGCGGGCAGGTTCGTCGTGAACGTGCGGTGCAACGTCGTCGCGTTCAGGTTGATGA
The DNA here is from genome assembly GCA_036271915.1 of Polyangia bacterium. Lineage (GTDB taxonomy): Bacteria > Myxococcota_A > Polyangia > Fen-1088 > Fen-1088 > DASZFV01. Next base: position 5,136 of record DATAZS010000390.1, on the reverse strand, counting down.
CGACGAAGCCGACGTCGGCGCCGCTTCGACCGCGGCCGAAGGCGATCTCGTCGCCGCCGTCGTCCCACCAGTTCGTGACGTCGGTGCCGGCCGCCGCCTTGCGAAGCGCGAGCAAGCGCGCGACGAACGGGCGCCGGTGCTCGCACAGCCAGCCGCCCGACGTCGCCGTCGGGTTCGTCACGCACGTCGGCGCCGCGGCGCGGGGCGCGTAGATCGGCAGCGTGTGTCCCGTGGCGTCGGACGGCGGCCCTCGATCGATCCCCGCCTGCGTCGAGCGATCGAACGCGTAGCTCGAGAGGAGCGACGGATACCCGTACGGCCACGCGAGCATGAACACGGTCGCCAGATCGTAGTTGGGCGCGTCTTGATAGAACAGCGACGTCGCGCGCTGCGTGTCGTGGTTGTTGACGAACACGACGGCGCGATCGCTCGGCAAGAACGTGGACGCCGCGTCGCCGAGCGTGCGCAGCGACGCCAACGACTGGCCCTGCGCGCCAAGAAACGTGTCGGCGACGGTCGTATATCTGAATTCGATCAGATCGACGGCCTGCGCTGCGCCCTGGCCCGTCGTCAGGTAGTCCGACGAATGGATGGCCTCGCCGCCGTAGTCGATGACCTCGAAGTAGTAGAGCGGCGCCGCGGCCGCGCCGACGCGCGCGCTCACGAGGCGCAGGATCGCGTCGAGATCGGTGGGATCGATGTGCTTCGCGGCGTCGACGCGGAAGCCGCGCACGCCGAGCTCGACGAGCGACGCCAGATACCCCGCGATCGCCTGCCGCACGTGATCGGTCGACGTGTCGAGATCGGCGAGCCCGTCGAGCTCGCAGCGGCGCACGCGATCGGGCGCGCTCACGTAGTCGGCGTCGGCGATCGCGCAGGGAGGCATGTGAAAGTCGGTCGCGGCGTAGAGGTTCGGGTAGGCGTACTTCGTGAAGTGCGTGCCGTTGCTGCCGACGCCGCTCGTTTGTCCCGTCATGTGGTTGATGACCGCGTCGACGTAGATCGCGACGCCCACGGCAGCGCAGCGGCGCACCATGTCGCGAAACTCGGCGGCCGTGCCGCTGCGGCTCACGTCGAGCTCGTAGCCGACGGTCTGATAGCGCTGCCACCACGGATAGCCGGCGATGACGGCGTGCTCGCTGGGCGGCGACACCTGCACGGCCGCGAAGCCGTTCGGCCCGAGGTAGGTCTCGCACTCGCGCGCGACGTCGGTCCATGGCCACTCGAACAGGTGCACGAACACGGCGCCGGGCGTGGGGGCCGGCAAGATCGGAACGGGCGGCTCGTCGACGCCGCCGTCGGAGGCGCGCGCGTCGTCGTCGCTCGGCGCGTCCGCGGGGGGCGCGTCGCCGCTGTCGCTCGCAGACGCGTCACGATTGATCTTGGCGCTCCCCATCGAGCCGCATGAGACGAGCCCGCACCCGACGAGCCCGAGCACAGCGATCGCGGACCCCCGTATCATTTAATGAACTTCAGATCATCCAGCGTGAAGTCCCACGGGACGCCGCCCTTCGACGTGAAGTTGAGGCCGACGATCGTCTTCGGATCGAGCGGCACCTTCGTGCCCCAGCCGCCGGGCCGCAGCTGATCCCACGTGAACGTGTACACCGTGGGCGTCGGCGTCAGGTAGATGTCGACGGCGTAATGGTCGTAGCACTTCTTGCAGTGGTTGCCCTCGGGCATCGTCGCCATCGTCGCGAGGCCGACGTGCATGGCGCTCGTGCCCCAGGCCTTGAACGTGATGCCCTTCCAATCCGACGCGTCGATGGGCGTGAGCGCGCCCGCGCCCTGGAAGTTGAAGCCGATGCCGCCGCCCCAGTCGATGAAGCCGCGGCCCGTCGTGTGGATGACGCCGCCCGCGAGCGCCGACGGGAACGCGTCGATCGACGGTGGCGTCATGACGCCGCTGGGCGTCGGGTCGTGGAACACGAACCAGCCACCGCCCGGCTCGAGGTTCATGACCATCGGCTTCGTGCCGTCCGAGATCAGGGGCCCCGTCGGCTTCGCGGGCGCCGGGACGTCACCGGCGTTCGCCTCGGCCTCGGGCGCGGGCTTGCCGCCCTCGCGCTGCGCCTGGACGACGCGCGCCGGCGGATAGAGGCAGGCCGGCGCGGCCACAGCGACCACCAAAAAAGTGAATACCTTGCGCACGCGCGTTCTTCCTCCAGACGGTTTGTGTCCGCACCGGTCATTAACCGTCGTCGCGAGACAACGCATGGTCAAAAAACAATCTTCGTGGGGCAGCCTCGTCGGCTTCGTGATCTTAGTGATCGCCACGGGCTGCATTCGCATGCCCGAGGTGACGGGGCCCGCGCCCGTCGCGGCCGTTCACAAGGAGGACGCGACCGTCGTCGCACCGTTCCAGCTCAAGCCCGACTGGGACGGCCCGTGCGCGCGCGCCGAGATCGTCGACGTGGACCTCGGCAACACGCCCGCATCGTTCGTGCGCGCCGCGCACTGCCAGGTCACGGGTCAGCCGGCGACGGACGCCGTCGTCACGCGCTGGACGGCGCGCATGCGCGACGAGTACTACGTGCGCCGCATCGACGTCGTTCGCTCGCTCTGCAAGGAGGCGAAGCGCGACTGCAAGCTCGCGTACTCCGATCCGTGGGTCGCCGAGCCGGATCTCGGCGGCCCGCCCGTGCGCAACACGAAGCGCGAGGTCGGCGCCGTGCTGATGTTCTTCTTCGACTGTCCCGGTAAGACGAACTGCAGCATGGACTGGGCGAACACGCACGCGCCCGGCATGGATGGCCCCGTGCCGTCGCTGGGCATGAAGCCGGGCGAGTCGGCGCCGTATCACCCGTCGCAGCCGGGGTTTTGGCGGCGCGAGCTCCTCGACGCGAAGTACGCGGGCCTGTCGTTCCTCATGCCGAACGCGTACGGGCCCGACATGGAGGACGGCAAGCTCGCGCCGCTCGAGAAGGCGCTCGAGAGCATCGACGACCCCGTGAAGATCGCGCTCTTCGATGACACGTGGACGTGGGGACAGCACGAGTTCAGCGACTTCTGGACGCACAAGCCCGATCTCGCGAACACCGACGACGCCGCGAAGAAGATCTACGAGCACAAGTGGAAGCCGTTCTTCTCGCAGGTGAACAAGAAGTACTGGTACCGCTTCCACGGGCGCCCCTTCATCTATTGGTACAACGCGGGCACGCTCGAGCCGCGCGGGCGCTCGGCCGCCGTCGTCGCGAAGCTCAAGGAGCTGTTCAAGGCCGACTTCGGCGAAGAGCCCTTCGTCGACGTCGACATCGCGTACTTCGACGATCCCGCCATGTCCGACGTCGCCGACGGCCGCTTCAAGTGGATGACGTTCGACATCCCGCAGCGCCGCTACCGCGCGCAGCTCGGCGGTCACGTCATCGATCACGCCATGGTGCGCTGGGACGCCATCGACCGCGATCGCCCCGGCGACGTCGCGACGAAGTACGACCGCTGCGTCAAGGGTGGGCAGATCCTGCAGCGCGTGCTCAAGGACTCGCAGGACGCCGAGCTGCTCGTGCTCGCCACGTGGAACGATCTCGGCGAGGGCACGGGCGTGAACCGCAACTACGACTATTGGGTCGACGGTCACTGGCTGCCGCCGCATTACTTCATGCAGCTGATTCGCAACTCGCAAAGAGACGGAAAGCGATAACGCCGGACATTCACCCGACATGCCTTGGGGCGACCTGCTTGCGCGCGACACGAGACGGCGCATCGGACTCGTAGTCAGTCTCGCGTCCCTCGCGATTGTCGGCGCCGCGTGCGACGGCCCCGGCAACAGCGGCAAGACGATCGTCGATCCGAACCTCGTGCGCGAGGTGCCCTGGCTCAACGGCGTCACGCCCGGCGTCGACGGTGGCGTCGCCGTCGTGCCGTCGACGGCGGTCTATCCGCCCATTGCCTCGGGCGAGCCCGATCCGGGATCGCAGCGCGTCGACTGCTCGATGCTGGCCAATCTCGAGTTTGCGCAGTTCCCGAACAAGTTCGACGCCGACATGAAGCGGCTCGGTTGGTTCGACGACTTCGAGCCGCCGCTGCCCGGCGTGGGCCGGAACGGCGGCGCGCCGGGCTGGTCGGCGTACGACGATCTGACGAAGGACGCGTGGCACGCGCCCGGCGACTTCACCTGGTACCCGGGCCTCATGGGCACGATCGACTGGGAGTGGGGTTTGCCGTCCGAGCACACGCCGGGCCCGTCATGCGACGGCACGCCCAACAACTGGGTCATGCACTATCGCGGCGGCCTCTTCCGCAACTGGGGCGGCGGCGTGAGCCACGCGTTCACGGATCCCGTTGGCAGCTATCGCGCGTCGCAGTCCGAGGCCTGCGCCGTCGGCGACGACTTCTGCCCCGCGCCCATCGCGACGGACGCGACCGTCGACAGCGCGGGGCTGCCGACGATGGACGACAAAGGCGCGCCGCTGCTGCAGTCGCACGACTTCTTCGACGTCTCGACGTACGACGGCATCGCGTTCTGGGCGCGCCGCGGGCCCGAAGGCCACGACCAGGTGCTCGTGATCCTCACGGACAAGTTCACGAGCGGGCGTCTCGCGCGGCAGAACCAGAAGTACTGCCGACGCTATCGCCAGTGTTATCCGACGTGCCTGTCCGGGACGCCGTGCACGCCCGTCCTCGACGATTCGGGTACGACGGTGCCCGTCAATCGTTGCTTCGATCCCGCGACCGGTCCGTTCCCCACGATCGCGATCGACTCGCAGCGAGATCTCATGTTCCCGCGCTGCGGTCCGAGCGCGTGCACGAGCCCTGCGACGTACTCGGATCTCGACTTCGACAACAAGGCGTGCCGGCCCTACTCGTTCCCCTCCAACGATCAGAGCGGCTACTTCTGCTGGAACGAGGGCGATCCGCCGCCGCCCGATCGCGACGAGCAGTGCCAGGACGGCTGGCAGACCAGCGTGCAGCTCAACGAGGACTGGACGTTCTACGCGCTGCCTTGGTCGCAGTTCGGCCAGGGCGGCTTCGGCAAGGTCGCGCCCTACATGGACCTCAAGTCCCTCGACACGATCGCCTTCGGCGCAACGATGGGTTGGTCCGACATGTACTTCGACAATGTCACACTCTACCGCCGGAAAAATTAGCGTGCTCCGGCGGCGCAGCGCGCTGGCGGTCGGCCTCGTCGTCGCCTCG
>DATAZS010000389.1:0-4378 GCA_036271915.1 Polyangia bacterium | reverse complement strand
GCGTACGTCGAGTCCGACGAAAGCTGGGAGTGCGCAGTGGGAGGCGTGCTGGGATGCCCAGCGACGGCGCCTCCACCGACGGCGTTCCCTTGACGATCGCCTAGAATCGACCGCTGACGCCGAGGCTCACCGGCTGCGGCGCGCCGTCGTCGTGGCGAGGCGCGCCGAGGCCGCCGAGGTAGAGCCATACGCCGCCCAGCGCCGCCGACGCGCCACCTACGCCCGCGAGGATCGCGGCGAGCGTGCGCGTGCTGCGAACGCGCGGGCAATTCCCGAGGGCGTCCTCTTGCGCCGCCGAGCACGACAGCTGTTTGCCGTCGAGCGACTCTGCCCACACGCTGCCGACGATCGCGGCGGCGCCCACGGCGAGCGCCGTCCACCCGAGCAGACGCAGCGGCACCTTCGTTGGCAGGATCACGAGATCGAGATCGAGCGTCTCGTCGACGCCGTTGACGGCCGTCACCGTGCGCTCGAGATCGTCGTAGCCGTCGGCGGCGAGCTCGAGCTTGTGCACGCCCGCGGGCAGCTCGCGGTCGAGGGGCGTGCGACCGAGCGGCTCGCCGTCGAGCTTGAGCCGCGCGCCTGCCGGGCGCGAACGAATGATGAAGCGCGCGGGCGTGTTGGCGAGCGCCTCGAGCCGCGCGCGCAGCGCCGACGCCGCGAGGCCCACCTTCTCGCTCGCCTCCTCGACGCCGCAGATCTCGCAGCGCTCGCGGTTCGTGCCGATCGTGACGCCGCTCTTGCCGTTCACGAGGTCGAGCGCGATGTCATAGGTCTTGTCGTGCTCGGTGACGGCCGCGAAGACGAGGAACGCGACGCCGAGCGCGTGCGCCGCCTTGCCCGTGCAGCTGCCGCCCGCGCAGCTGTCGGCCTCGAGGCCCGACGCCGCGAGGCGCTCGCGCACCATGGCGCCGGTCATGACCTCGAAGCGCGCCGCGGCGAGGCCTTCGACGAGCCGCTGCCCGAACAGATCGCGCGCGACCTCGGGCACGTTGCCCTCGAACGCGAGCCGCACGACGGCGACGCGCTGTTTCCCGGCAGCGTCGCCGCCTTGCTGGGCCTGGGCGCGGACCGAAACGAGCAAGATCGGCAAGAGGAGCGCGGCCGATATCGATATCGATGCCCGCCGGAGCGTTGCTCGTCGGTGCCGGGAAGCGCGCGCGCGCCCCGGGGACGCGTGGGACATGTCGAGCAGTGTACACCAAGGCCCGCGCGGTCGGACGACGCGATATCTGTTACGATGAGGATCGTCGCTTATTCCCGGCTCGTTTCGTGATCGGCTCGGCCTTGGCTTGGAGGTTTCTCATGCGCGTGCGCTCGTCGGCGCCCTTGATGTCGCTGCTGGTCTCGGCGGGCATCGCCGCAGTCGCGACCATGTCGGCGTGCAACCGCGCGAACCCGAACTACCACCCGGGCGAGACGCTCACGGGTGACGACGCCGGGCTCACGGGGCAGGCAGGCTCGATCGGCGCGGCGGGCAGCATGGGCGTCGCCGGTTTCGTCGGCGGCACGGCCGGCGCGACCGACGGCGGCAGCGACGCGACGCTCGGGAGCTGCAAGACGGCGAGCGACTGCCTCGCGGCGCGCGGCGCGGCGCCCTGCGCGGCCGCGGGCTCGTGGGACTGCCGCGCCGGCGCGTGCGCCGTCGTCTGTCCCTCTTGCACGGACAAAGACAGCGACGGCTACGGCATCGGCGCGGGCTGCGCCGGCCTCGACTGCAATGACAACGATCCGACGATCGGCAAGACGGCGACGCGCTCCTGCTATGACGGCAAGGGCGGCACGCTCAACGTCGGCGCCTGCCGCGCGGGCTCGCAGCTGTGCAGCGCGGGCGTGTGGGCGACGACGTGCACGGGGCAGATCCTGCCCGCGGGCGAGGCCTGCAACGGCGTCGACGACGACTGCAACGGCAAGGTCGACGACGACGGCCTCGGCACGATCTCGTGCGGCTTCGGCGCGTGCGCGCAGACGGCGCCCGCCTGCACGAACGGCGTGCTGGGCGTCTGCAAGCCCGGCACGCCCACGGCGGTCGCCGACCTGTGCGACGGCAAGGACGAGAGCTGCGACGGCGTCGTCGACGACGGCTGCGCGCAGCGTAGCTGCGTCTTCGTGTCGCCCGTCGGCGACGACATGCTGGGCACGGGCTCGGCGCTGCGCCCCTTCCGGTCGATTCAAGCGGCGATCTCGAGCGCGGCGTCTCCGCAGTCGACGACGAAGAGCGTGTGCGTCGCGGGCGGCCTCACCTGCTTCGACGCGTTCACGTATGACGTCACGGCCGAACAGCCGCTCACGATGGCGAACGGCGTCTCCGTCTACGGCAACTACGAGGCGCGCACCTGGACGCGCTGCGCGTTCGGGACGACGGGCCTGCCCACGCTCACCGTGACGATCGCGCCGCGCGGCGCCGCGGGCGTGACGTTCCCCGCGACGGTGACGACGCCGACGACGCTCGACGGCGTCCACGTCAAGCGCAGCAGCGGCAACGGCGGTGGTGGCGCCGCGACGACGACGGCGGGCATCACCGTCACGGGCGCGAAGCAGGTCACGATCTCGAACGTCATGATCGACGAAGATCAGGCCAGCACGATCTCGTACGGCGTGAACCTCACGGGCGGCGCCGAGGCGCTCATCACGCGCTCGGCGATCTTCGGCGGCGGCGCGAGCGCGAGCGCGATCGGCGTCCACTCCGCGGGCTCGAAGCCCACGATCCGCGAGAACTGCGCGACGGTCGATCCGACGACCGGCCACTGCACGGCCACCTGCTCGGCGACGAGCCTCGGCATCCACGGCCGTTATGCGCCGGCCAATGGGAACGGCAACGGCGGCGGCATGGGCCCGGGCGGGCCGGGCACGGCGACGATCGAGGGCGTCGCCATCGACCTCGTCGACTCGCCGGGCGCGATCGTCGAACGAAACGCGATTTGTGGCACCGAGGGCACGTCGGGCGCGGGCGTCCGCGTCGGCGGCGTTTCGACGGGCATCGTCGTGCGCGGCAACTCGATCACGTCCGACGGCGCGACGGGACAGGCGATCGGCGTCTCGCTGCTCGCGTGCGGCGACGCCGCGCCCTGGATCGTCGACAACGAGGTCATCGTGGGCGATCCCGTCGGGCAATCGACGCGCGCCGCGGGCATCAACGTCTCGGGCGCCTGCCACCCCGTCATCGACGGCAACACGAAGATCGCGCCCGGCGCGAGCGGCTCTCCCATGACGGCCCTCGGCGTCTACTGCGGGCCCGACACGACGATGACGACCAGCGTGCCGAGCCGCTGCTTCATTTCGGGCAATAAATCGATCCAGGGCTCGCCGACGACGCGGCCGTCCGCGTCGTACGCCGTGTCGTGCGACGTGGGCTCGTGCGCGCGCGTGACGGGCAACGCGCTCAACGGACAGAGCGGCGCGACGGTCGTCGGGATCCTGCTGCGCGAGACGGGCGCGTACGTCGACCGCAACGTCATCACGGGCGGCTGCGGCACGAAGACGACGACGGCCGTGCTCGCGGACGACGCCTTCGCGCGCGTCGAGAACAACGTCGTGCACGGCGCCGCGTGCGGCGTCAACGCGACGACGCCCGAGGCCGACGGCGTGCGCGTCCACGTCGGCACCAGCAACGAGGTCGAGATCGACGCGAACACGATCATCGCGGGCGGCGCGGGCCAGTGCGTGAACGTGGCCGCGGGCATCGGCCTCGGCAACGGCGCGGGGCCGACGGCGCCGCACGGAATCTTCCGCAACAACATCCTGCGCGCGGGCGGCGCCTGCACGATCGGGCGCGACGACTTCATCGAGACCGAAGCGGGGGCCGCGCCGCGCATCTTCTCGCACAACGATCTCGATCCGACGGGCATGCCCACGCTGCTCCTGCTGCCGCAGCCGCCGAGCCCGACGACGGTCGGCGACATCAACCAGCTCGCGGGCGCCTCGGGCAACGTCAGCCTCGATCCGATGTTCACGAGCGCGACGGACTATCACCTCGCGGCGGGCTCGCTGTTGATCAACGCCGGCTCGGCGGCCGACCCGCCCCGCACGGACTTCGACGGCAAGCCGCGCAACGACGGGCTGCCCGACATCGGCGCCTTCGAACACTGAGCGTCAGGTGTCGACGCGATCTCTCGACGAGCTGGCCGCGGCTTTTCGCGCGTGCACGCTGCCGCGTGACGAGTGGATGCACGCCGCGCACCTGCGCGTGGGCGCCTGGCACGTGCATCACCACGGCGCGATCGACGCGCTTTCGCTGTTGCGGACGCGCATCCGCCGGCTCAACGAGCATCACCGCACGGCGAACACGCCGACGGGCGGCTATCACGAGACGATCACGGCCGCGTACGTGCGGCTCATCAAGGCGTTTCTCGCGGCCTGCGCGCGCGACGTCCCGCTC
>DATAZS010000388.1:0-4703 GCA_036271915.1 Polyangia bacterium | reverse complement strand
ACAGCTCGACGCACTTCTCGTCGTTGACGCGATCTTCCTTCACGTACACGCGCAGCTCGCGCCCGCCCTGCACCGCGAACGCGCGGTCGACGCCGTGAAAGTGCCCGCCGATGCGCTCGAGGTCGTCGAGCCGCTGCACGTAGTTGTCGGTCTGCTCGCGCCGCGCGCCGGGACGCGCACCGCTCATCGCATCCGACGCGGCCACCAAAAGCGCGTAAGTCGAATTGAACGGCTCCTCGGTGTGGTGGGCGCCGATGGCGTTGGCCACCAGCTCCGACTCGCCCAGGCGGCGCGCGTAGTCGGCGCCGATGACGGCGTGCGAGCCGTCGAGCTCGTGCGTGAGCGCCTTGCCGATGTCGTGCATGAGCGCCGCGCGCCGCGCGACCTTGAGATCGAGGTCGAGCTCCTCGGCCATCATGCCGCACAAGAAACCCGCCTCGATGGCGTGCTTCCACTGGTTTTGCGTGTAGCTCGTGCGGTAGTTGAGCCGGCCCACGAGGCGCACGATCTCGGCGTGCGCGGGCGGGATCTCGAGCGCGCGAAACGCGCGGCGGCCCAGATCGTCGAGCTCGACGTCCAGCTGCTTGCTGATCGCGCGCGCGCCGCGCTCGACCTCGGCGGCGTCGGCGCCGAGCCGCGGCTCGCGCATGAGGCGCGCGAGCACGCGCCGCGCGACCTCACGGCCCACGCCGTCGAGCCCCTCGAGGCGGATCGCGTCGCGCGTCTCGACGAGCGTGAGGGTGACGCCCGCCACGCCGCCGATGGCCGCGAGGTTGGCGTCGCCGGGCCCCAGAATCGAATTGATGGCCTCGGGCGTGGCGCCCGGCGCGAACGGGATGAGTGAGTGCAGCCGCTCCGTGAGGTAGTGCCCCGAGAACCGACCCACGGCGATGCCCATGATGCGCTTCGCGTCGCGGCCGGCCTCGTCGACGGGCGCGTGGTCGGCGGCGCGCACCGACTGCGCGGCGTGCATGCGCGCGTCCTCGAGCTCAGCCTCGATGAGCGCCGCGCGCACGTCCTCGGCCGTCTCACCCGCCTCGCGCTCGAGCGCCGCGAGCGTGCCGCGCGTGAGCGCCAAGATCTCGTCGCGCTGGCGCGCGATCTCGGCCTCGAGCTCGGTGGCGCGCTTCTTCTGTGCGTCCGCCTGCTCGCGCGCCGTGACGACGCGCGCCGCCGCCGTCGCGAGCTCCGCCTCGCGCCGCGCGATCCGGCCCTCGATCGTCTCGTGCTCCGCGGCGCGCACGAGGCAGAACGACTCGAACGCGCTCACGCGCGCGCGCGCGTCCTCGCGCCCCTCGACCTCCCCCGCGTGCAGCATCTCGCGCGTCTCGGCGGCGCCCGCCGCGCGGATGGCGTCGGCGACGTGCCGCACGCCCGCCGACCACGCCTCCGCCTCGCGAAGCGCGATCCGCTTGCCGAGCAGCACCCCCGCCGCAACGACGAAGAACGCGCCCATGACGGCCCCAAGCCACATCTGTTCTCTACTGTAGCGCCGATTTACCGCCGGAAGGCGCGGCTTCGCCGCGCCGGCTCACCTTACAAAGCAGCAGGAGGGAGTAAGCGAGCGGAGCGAGCGTCAGCCCTGTCCAATAATGAGGCCGAGGTGCTCGCGCAGCGTGAAGTACTCGTCGGAGATCGACCACTGGATGAGGTCGCGGATCTTCTCCTTGGGCTCGACGACGCCGACCGACACGGGCTCGGACTGCGCGAGACGCGCCGCGACGTCGAGGTCATTGCACACGAGCAAGCCCGCGCGCGTCGCCGTGAGGTCGACGGCGTTCGACCACTTGTGCAGGTCGGCCTCGGACTTCGTCGCGAGGAAGCGCTGCACGACGACGCCCAGCTGCTCCGTCATCTGCGGCGGCATGAGCTTACGGAGCGCGTCGTAGTACTGCCCGACGGGCTGGGCGAGGTCCGGCTTGACCGGCACGTTCGGCTGCACGAGGCGCAGCGCCGCGAGGAAGACGACCTTGAGCTCGGCGACGGTCGGCACGACGTTGGGCCAGCGCACGAAGTGATCCGGGCGCATGAACGTCAGCTTCTTGCCGATGACGTACGCGAGCTCCTTCTCTGGTCGGCCCTGCAGCAGGTTCGCGCCGACGACGAACGACGGCGTGAGCGCGGCCTTCTCGCGCGCGTTCGCGAGATCGAGCTCCCCGGGTGACTCGGGCCGCAGATACAGCTCGGGCTGCGGCACGCCGAGCACCTGGTTGACGTAGTTGAAGACCTTGCTGAAGAGCAGCTGGTCCGTGGCGACGTCGCGCTTGTCCTTGCGCTTGAGGCCCCAGTCCTTGTGCTCCTTGGCGCGCACGGCGGCGACGACCTGGCTCACGGCCGCGAAGACGTGCGAGATGTAGCGGTCCTCGTCGGGGTGGTAGATGTTGCGCTGCCACAGCTCCTCGGTGAGGCGCGCCTTGGCGCGCGCGAAGCCCTTCGGGCGGTACTGCTCGAAGAACTGCTGCTCCTCGCCGTCTGCCTTGCGCAGGAACGCGAGCGCCGAGGTCACGCACCACGCGCGGTCGTACTGGCGCGTCTCCATGTACAGGCGCCGCAGCGTCTTCATGTGGACGGCCATCTGCCCGAAGTCCTGCGACACCTTGATGAGGTGCCGGTACGCCGCGACCGCCTTGTCATACGAGTCGGGCCCCGACAGCTGGTACAGCTCGGCGAGTATTTGGTGGCGCGCGACGCCGTCCGGATCCAGCTGCACGGCGACCTCGAAGGCCGCCGTCGCCGACTTGTAGTCCTTGAGGCGCGAGCGATAGATCTCGCCGAGGCCGTGCCACAGCGCGACCACCGTCGGCTTGCGCTCGGGCGTGGGCTCCTGACCGAACCGCTTGATCATCTTCCGGAAGTTCCGCTCCTGGTTCTTCCAGTCCTTCTTCGCGGTCATGATCTTGTCGATCCGCTCGAAGGCCTTCAAATCGTCCGGGTCGTTGTCGAGGGCCGTGTTGTAGAGGTCCACGGCCTCGTCGGTCGAGTGCAGCTCGTAGTTCGCGATGTTGCCGGACGCGACGAGGTAGCGCGCCTTGACCTTGCCCGTCTCGAGATCGGCGAGCTTGCCGAGGATCTCCATGGCCTTCTTCCACTGCTTCGTCTCGCTGAAGAGATCGAGCAGGTTGTGAAGGAGCTGGTGATCGGTGGGCTTGAGGTTGAGCGCCTCGAGGTTGGCCGCGATCGCCTTTTGCGGGTTGTTGAGCTTGTCCTTGTAGATCGCGGCGATCTCCTCGGACAGCTTGAACTTCTCGTCGTTGTCGGCGGCAGGCGACCCCAAGAGAGACCGCTTCTGCTTGATGACGGCCTCGAAGTCGCCTGAATCGGTATACAGGTCGATGAGCGCCTGCAACGTCGCGCGGTGGCCCGGCTGGATCTCGAGGGCCTTCTCGAGCATGTTGACGGCCTTCGTCCGCTCGCCGAGCTTGAGCTTGATGCGCCCGAGGCGGAAGAAGATGTCGACGATGTCGTCGTCCTTCTGCGCGTCGCGGTGGTGGACGAGGATCGTCTGGTAGATGCGGAACGCGTCGTCCCAGTGCTCTTGGCGGTAGAGCAAGGCCGCCCGATCGATCAACGTCGGCAAGTACGTCGAGTCGAGGTCGTAGGACTGCTTGTAGTACTTGAGCGCCTTGTCGTTGTCGCCGAGCTTGTCGGCGGCCTTCGCGAGGCGGTGGTTGAGGAGCGTGAGCTCCTTGTTGGTCTTGCGGTCGGCCTTGCGCGCGAGCATCTCGAGGATGGGCACGAGCGGCGCCCAGTCCTCGCGCTTGAAGTACAGCTCGCTGAGCGGCTCGCCCGCGTCGACGTGCTCGGGATCGAGCTGCAGCACGCGCGCGTACAGGTCCGTCGCCTGCGCGTCGTCGCCCAGCTTCTCCTGGAAGATCTTCGCGGCGTCGAACAGCAGGCGCCCCTTCTCGAGCGTGTTGACCGTCGCCGCCTCGGCGCGGACCATGAGCTGCGCCGCCTTCATCCAGTCGCCGCGCCGCTTGTAAAGGCCGAGCAGCGACAGCATCGACGGCACGTGCGCCGGGTCCTGCGAGAGCGCCTCGACGAGGTACTCCTGCGCGGGCTCCGGATCCTTCATCTGCTCGTCGAAGATCTTGCCGAGCCGGTAGTTGAGGTCGACCTTCTGCTTGGGATCGGCCGAGACCTTGACGAGGCGCCGCATGACGTCGATGGCGCGCTCCCACTGCTCGGTCTCTTCGTAGAGGCGCGCGAGGCCCGCGAGCGCGTCGACGTGCTCGGGCTCGATGTTGAGCACGTCGGAGAACGCGTCGATCGCGCGATCGAGATCGCGCAGCTCGCCCTCGTAGACCTGACCCATCTTCGTGTAAAGGTCGATGCGCTCCGTGCCGTCGTTCGTGACGAGGATGTGCTTGCGGTAGGTGTCGACGAGCGACTCCCACTTGCGCTCCTGGCGGTAGAGCCGCTCCAGATCGCGGTACGCCTTCTGGTTGCGATCCTCGATGAGCAGCACCTTCTCGAGGACCTCGGCGGCGCGCTCGGGCTTGCCGAACTTCTCCTCCCAGGTGCTCGCCATCTCTTGATAGATGCCGGCGCGATCACCCTCGGGGGAGACCTCGAGCTGGTGCTCGAGGTTCTCGAGGTACTCCTCCATGCGGCCCGTCTTCTCGAAGAGCGTGTCGAGCGCCTTGAGCGCCGCGAGGTTCTGCGGATCGACGGACAGCACCTCTTTGTACGCCTCGATCGCG
>DATAZS010000387.1:0-5405 GCA_036271915.1 Polyangia bacterium | reverse complement strand
ACACCGTGCGCCCCGTGTGATCCGTCGCGGGCAGGCCCGTCACGGTGAACGTGAGCGTGCCACCGGCCGGCACGGGCTGTCCCGGCATGACCCAGTACTTCTTGCCGTTGAGCTCACGCGATTCGCGCGCGCCGATGCCGGGCCCCGTGATCTCGAGGCCGGGCAGTTGCTCGCTGATGAGCGTGAAGAGGCCGATGCCGTTCGGCATGGGCTGCGCGAACTCGCGCTCGTGGCCGCGGTAGGGCAGCACGAACCCGAACTGGATCTCGTTGCCCGCCGCCTTGTCGTCCGTCCCGGCGAGCGCGCTCTTGGGCGAGATCGTGCCGCGCACGGCGACGCCGTGGTTCTGTCGAATCTCGAGCTTGTGCTCGCCACCTTCGCCGGCCTCGGCGCCCGTGAACTCCTTGGGCAGCGGGATCTCGATGGCGCCTTCGCCGGGGTCGAAGAGCTGGTTCGACTTGTTCTCGAGCGGCAGCATCTCGAGGAACTGCAGCGTGTCCTCGCGCATCTGCAGCACGACGCGCGCGCCCTCGCCGATCGTGACGACGGACGCGTCGTTCGTGCGCCCGAGCGCGTGGATCTCGGCGGACGCGCCCATGTCCTCGGGCATCCCGAAGGGCTCGGTGCCGATGTGCACGCCGTGCCAGTCGGTGACGGCGGCGTAGCCCGTCGTTTTGCCGGTCGCGAGCTCGGTGAAGCGCGCCACGCCTTGGCCGTCGGTCTGCGCGCGTCGCACGCTGACCTTGTTCGTCGTGTCGACGGAGCCGAGGGTCACGGGGTGATTGGCGATGGGCTGGCCGCGCTCGTCGAGCAGGCGCACGACGAGGGTCTTGAGGGGCACGGCCTTGTCGGGCTTCGTCGTGCCCGTCGCCGAGCCGAGCGCGAACGGCTCGTGGCCGCCGGGCGCGCCGGCCGCGGCCTGGTCGTCTCCTTGCCCTTGCCCCTCGGGCGCCGCGCCGAGGCCCGCGATGAGCATCGTGCGCACGCCGCCCTGCGCGGGAACCGGGAAAGTCTTCGTCGTGAGCAGCTCGCCGTCGACGGTGACCTCGGCGTGGAACTCCTCGCCGGGCGCGAGGCCCTCGAACAGCGCGCGACCGCTGACGTCCGT
This sequence comes from Polyangia bacterium, assembly GCA_036271915.1. GTDB lineage: Bacteria > Myxococcota_A > Polyangia > Fen-1088 > Fen-1088 > DASZFV01. Next base: position 4,297 of record DATAZS010000387.1, on the reverse strand, counting down.
CTTCACGCTGCGCTTGCGCAGATCGCCGCCCGCGTTCTTGATGATGGCGGCGACGTCGAGATCGGCGGCGGCGTTCGCCGGGATCTTGCGCGCGACGCGCACGGTGACCGTGCCCGAGGGCATGCCTTGATCAGGCAGCGGCTGTCCGACGATCGCGCGCAGGTTCGGCATGCCGCCGCGCGCGCCGCCGCCCGCGAACGGCTGCGCCGTCGCGCGCGGGGCCGCGAGCGCGAGCGCGCAGGCCACGGCGACGGCCGCTACGAGCTGCCGAGCGTCCCGCCGCATTTCTTGCAGAACTGAGCGTCTTCGTCGTTTCGGGTGCTGCATGAAGGACACAGGCCGGCGGTCGGCGTCTCGCTCGCCGCGGCTTTGGCGCTCTCGGCGACGGCGAGGCGATCGCGCAGCTCGCGCTCGATGAGCGGCCGAAAGTTGTCGCCCGCCTCGAGCTCGCCGATGACCCGCAGCGCGCGCGCGCGGTAACGCTCGACCATGTCTTTGTAGTCGGGCTCGGCGATCTTGCGCATCTGGTAGTCGAACTCGATCTCTTTGATCGCCTTGAGCACGAGCTGCTTCTCGCGCTCGAGCTCGCGCAGGCGGCTCGACGAGGCGCGCGGCGCCGCGACATCGACGTTGGCGACGTCGCGCGACAGCGGATCGAGCACGCGCCACAGCGCGATTCCCGACAGCACGAGCGTGAGGCCGCCGAGCGCGAGCACGACGAGGGGCGCGCCCATGCGCATGTGCATGACGGTGACGCCGTAGACGACCGCGACGGCGGCGCCGCCCAGGCCGAGCACGATCGCGGGGACGCGCCGCCGGGGAGGCGCGGCGTTGGGCGCGGCCGCGTCGGCGGACAAGGTTTGTTCCTTCAAAGCGAATCCCTACGCGAAGCTCTCAAGGCGCGCTCAGTCCAAATCAATCAAGGTTCCGCAGCTCGTCTTCGAGCTTGTCGGCGAGCTCCGGATCCTCGGCCGTCGCGGCCACCTTCGCCTCGGGCGGCGCGGGCGGCTTGCGCGTGAGCCGATACGCGCCGTAGACCATGCCGCCCGCCGCGAGCGTGCCGAGGCTGTACGGCAACAGCCACGCGAGCCGGTTGAAGCCCTTGTCGATGGGCGACGCGAGCGCGATCTGGCTGCCGTACTTGCTGATGAAGTGCTGGATGATCTGGTCGCGCGTCAGCTTCTCGTTGAGCAGCTGGCGGATCTCGAGGCGGTTCTGGATGGCGTTGCCGCAGTTCTCCGACGCGCACTCGAGCAGGTTGTGCCGGCAGCTCCCGCATTGGCACATGATGTTGCGTACGAGCCAGTTCTCGTCGATGCCCACGGGCTCGGGCGCCGCCTCTTGCCCACCGGGCATGTCCTGCGCCGAAGCCGTGCGCGCGGTGAACGTCGACGCGACACCGGCCGACAAGCCGACGAGCAGCGCGAGCCCCGCCATGCCGGGCGCGCGCGGAACGGGTGCGCCAGCCGACACGCGCGACGTCATGCGCTCGAGCACGCTGTCGGGCATGAGCGCGATGCCCGTGCCGATCGCGAGCAGCATGAACCCGAACCAGATCCAGTCGACGACCGGGTTGATGACGACCTTGATGATAGCCGTGCCGTTCGACAGGTCGTAGCCGCCCAGCGTGAGGTACAGATCCTCGGCGGGCGCACGACGAATCGCGACCTCGGTCGTCGGCTCGGACTCGTGGCCGTGGAAGAACCACTTCGCGGGCCGCAGGTGGGCGATGACGCTGCCGTCCTTGCCCATGGCCGTGACCTCCCCCGTGACCATCTCCTTCTGGAGATCCTCCTCGTGCGCGAGGCGATCGAAGCGGAGCGTGTACCGGCCCACTGTCTTCGAGCTGCCCGGCGCGACGCGCAGCTCGCTCTCCTTCTGATACGCCGTGCCCGCGAACCCGACGAACATCAGCACGATGCCGACGTGCACGATGTACCCGCCGTAGCGGCGCTTGCCCTTGATGACCATGCCCAGCAGCGCCGACAGCGCATCGCTGCCCGTGTTGCGCCGGCGGATGGAGATGCCGCGCAGGAACTCTTGCACGATCGTCGTCGTTGTAAAGGCGCAGAAGCCGAAGCAGACGACGGCGCCCCACGACGTCTGCAGCCCGACGGCGAGGCAGATCGCGATGGCGACGGCGCACGCGACCGTCGGCCACAGGAACTGGAAACGCAGGTGCGACAGCGTCGCTTTGCGCCACGCGATGCCCGGCCCGATGCCCGTGAGGAACAGCAGGACGAGGCCGATCGGCACCATCCACTTGTTGAAGAACGGCGGCCCCACGGTGATGCGCTGGTGCATGACCGCGTCGGACAGCGTGGGGAACATCGTCGCGAACATGATGAAGAACGCCGCGAACAGCAGGATCCAGTTGTTGACCGTGAACGCGGCCTCGCGCGACAGCCACGAGTCGAAGGTCGCGCGCGCGCGCAGCTCGGGCAGGCGCTTGATGACGAACCCGAAGCTCACGATGATGATGAAGGCCATGAAGGCCGTGAAGATCCACGCGAGCGTCGTGTCCTGACCGAAGGCGTGCACCGACTGCACGATCCCCGAGCGCGTCATGAACGTGCCGAAGATCGTGAGGAAGAACGTCAGGATGATGAGCGTGACGTTCCAGATCTTCATCATGCCCCGGCGCTCCTGGATCATGATCGAGTGCAGGAACGCCGTCGCGGTGAGCCACGGGAGAAAACCCGCGTTCTCGACGGGATCCCAACCCCAGAAGCCGCCCCAGCCCAGCTCCTCGTAGGCCCACAACATGCCGAGCGTGAGGCCCATCGACAGGAAGAACCAGGCGCCCAGCGTCCACTTGCGCACCGACGCGATCCACGCGTCGTCCAGCTGGCCCGACATGAGCGCGCCCATGCCGAACGCGAACGGGATGCTCATGCCGACGAAGCCCGTGTACAGCGACGGCGGGTGCGTCACCATGTACGCGTTCTGGAGCAGCGGGTTGAGCCCCTTCCCCGTCGTCGGGATGTCCGTGAGGAACGTGTCGAACGGGTTCTTGTGGAAGATGATGATGTAGAGGAAGAAGTCCGCGATCGTCATGAGGACGACGACGGCGTAGGGCAGGAGCTCGCGGTGGCGGTGGCGGTTCGTGTACACGGCGACGGCCGAGAACACCGACAGCAAGAACACCCACCACAGGATCGAGCCGTCCAGGCCGCCCCAGTAGGCGGTGATTTGATAGAACAGCGGCGACGACGCGTCCGAGTAGTGATGGACGTACCGAATCGAGTAGTCGTGGGTCAGGAACGCGTACCAGATCGCCACCGATGACAGGCCGAGGACGGCCGCCAGCGCGTAGACGCCGCTGCGCCCCGATTCGATGAGCCGCCGGTTTCCGCGACGGATACCGACCAGCGAAGCCGTCCCGGCGTAGGTCGCCACGACGAGCGCGATGAGGAGTGTCAGTGTTCCGAATGACGCCATGGTTTCCGCACTAGGGGCTAGAGAGTTTGCATCGCTCGTCAACACCTGGCTTGGGCCGGAATATTCCCGATGAAGCGGGCCCGAAACCGCGGCTGACCTTAGCACAATGTCTGTGCGGCGTTCGGAGCTTCAGTCTGCTTGCTGCCGGCGGCTTCGAACCCGGCCGCACCGTCAGTGAGCGCTCTTCTTGGGCGGCGGCGGGGGTGGCGGCGGCGTGGCGGCGGGCTGGGCCGCGGGCAGCGTTTTCAGCTTTGCCTTCAGCAGCACCCGGAAGTCGGCCGCGCCGTGGCCTTCGAGTGGCAGGTCCAGCCACACCAGTGCTGGGCTGCCGGAGGCGAAGCGGCGGGCTTGCTCCCCCACCTCGGACAGCGCGGTGAAGTCGACCTCACCTTGCGCGGCCGCATCCAGGGCCACGATGCCGATCAGGCGGTCGCCGTGCAAGGTCACGGTGGCCAGGGAATGTGACCCCCGCCGGTAGCGAAAAGCCCACCCGGTCTTGGGGCCGTAGAAGTACAGGTCCTCGAGGACGCCGCCCTGCTTCTTGAGGAACGTCCGCACGCCCTCGAACTTCTTGCCCACGGGCAGCGGCAGCCGGGCCAGGAACTCGGCCTCGGTCGGTTCGTGGTTCTTCTTCGAGAAGGCGGCCTTGCTCTTGCCCGCCTTGTCTGGCTTGGTGGCCTTGGCCGGCTTTTCCGCCTTGTCGGGTTTCGCCGCTTTCGCCGGGGCGGCAGCCTTCGACGGTTTTGCCGCCATTACGCCGCGACCGCCGGGTCCTTTGCCTTCTTGCGGTTGCTGAGCCAGCCGATCGCGCCGGGGATCAGCGACACCGCGATGATGACGATGACGACCTTGTCGA
>DATAZS010000386.1:0-1538 GCA_036271915.1 Polyangia bacterium | reverse complement strand
TGGTCAGCATCAGACCCGAGACCGAGGCCGCGTTCTGCAGCGCCGTGCGAACGACCTTGGTCGGGTCGATCACGCCGGCCTTGACGAGGTCCTCGTACTCCAGCTTCGCAGCGTTGAAGCCGAAGCCACCCGAGGCCTCCTTGATCTTCGACACGACGATCGAGCCGTCGACGCCCGCGTTCGCCGCGATCTGACGAAGCGGCTCCTCGATCGCCCGGCGGACGATCTGGACGCCGAAGTTCTGCTCCGGCGAGACCTTCAGCTTGTCGAGCGCGGTCTGTGCGCGGAGCAGCGCGACGCCGCCGCCGGGAACAACGCCCTCTTCGACGGCCGCGCGCGTGGCGTGCATCGCATCCTCGACGCGCGCCTTCTTCTCCTTCATCTCGACTTCGGTCGCCGCGCCGACGCGGATCACCGCGACGCCGCCGACGAGCTTCGCGAGGCGCTCCTGGAGCTTCTCGCGATCGTAGTCGCTCGTGGTCTCCTCGACCGTCTTGCGGATGGTCTTCACGCGCGCCTCGATGTCGGCCTTCTTGCCGGCACCGTCGACGATCGTCGTGTTGTCCTTGTCGATCGTCAGGCGCTTCGCGCGGCCGAGATCCTCGAGCGTGATGTTCTCGAGCTTGAGGCCGAGATCCTCGGTGACCGCCTGGCCGCCGGTGAGCACGGCGATGTCCTTCAGCATCTCCTTGCGGCGATCGCCGAAGCCGGGCGCCTTGACCGCGCACACGTGCAGCGTGCCGCGCAGCTTGTTGACGACGAGCGTCGCGAGCGCTTCACCGTCGACGTCTTCGGCGATGATGAGGAGGGGCTTGCCCTGCTTCGCGACCTGCTCGAGCACCGGCAGGAGCTCCTTCATCGACGAGATCTTCTTCTCGTGGATCAGGATGTACGCGTCGTTGAGCACGCACTCCATGCGCTCGGTGTCGGTGACGAAGTACGCCGACAGGTAGCCGCGATCGAACTGCATACCCTCGACGACGTCGAGCTCGCTGTTCATCGTCTTGGCTTCCTCGACGGTGATCACGCCTTCCTTGCCGACCTTCTTCATCGCCTCGGCGATCATCTCGCCGATCTCGGTGTCGCCGTTCGCGCTGATCGTGCCGACCTGCGCGATGTCTTCCTTGCCCTTGGTGGGGGTCGACAGCGTCTTGAGCTGCTCGATGAGCGCGGTGACGGCGGCGTCGATGCCGCGCTTGAGCTCCATCGGGTTGTGACCGGCCGCGACGAGCTTGGAGCCTTCGCGATAGATCGATTGTGCGAGGACGGTCGCGGTGGTGGTGCCGTCGCCGGCGTTATCCGAGGTCTTCGATGCGACCTCCTTCACCATCTGCGCGCCCATGTTCTCGAACTTGTTCTCGAGCTCGATCTCCTTGGCGACGGTGACGCCGTCCTTGGTGACCGTGGGAGCGCCCCACGACTTCTCGATCACGACGTTGCGGCCGCGTGGGCCGAGCGTGACCTTGACGGCGTTCGCGAGCGTGTCGACACCGGAGAGGACGCGCGCGCGCGCCTTCTCGTCGAAAATGATTTCTTTG
>DATAZS010000385.1:0-8139 GCA_036271915.1 Polyangia bacterium | reverse complement strand
GCTGAACATTCTGTTCGTGAGCATAGCGCCTCGTTGCAACGTCATCGAACGCCTCGCATACCGCGCGCGTCGGCGTGCGGTAAGAACCCGGTCGCACCTCGAAAGGCGAATGACGATGAAACGTGCATCCCTCGTGATCGGGTTGGTCGGGTTGGTCTGGTCGGGTCTGGGCGCCGCGGCGTACGCGGACATCCCCGCTGGGTACAAAGGGACACCGTTTGATCCTGCGGTCGCTGGAGGAACCTTCAACGGCATGCCGACGACGGCGATCACGACCGCCGGTCCGTATGCGATCCCCGGCCGGCTCGAGTTCGAGAACTACGACATGGGCGGCCTCAACGTGGGCTACTTCACGACCGACCACATCGGGTGCGCGGGCGGCGCGTATCGAAAGGACGGACAGACGGCGTCGCTCTGCGCGACGAGCACGATGGCCGACGGGACCTATGGCGCGCCCAACGGCGACGTCTTCTACGGCACGAGCACGGCGCTCGACGGCACGAGCTACCCGAACACGACGATAGAGGACGTCTACATCGGCGCCGTGCGGCCCGGCGATTGGGTCAACATCACCGTCGACGTCGCGACCGCGGGTACGTACGCCGTCAGCTCGACGTGGGCGTCGGGCAACGGCAACCCCGGCAAAGAAGGCGGCGACGGCGCCATGGAGCTGCAGATCTCGACCAACGGCACCATGGTGCTCGATTGGAAGGCGACCTTTCCAAACTTCAACACGACGGCGAACTTCCACAACTGGAAGACCTACGACATGGGCACCGTCACGCTGCCGGCCGGGACGCAGGTCATTAAAATGCAGTCGGTCGACCCGCACCTGAACCTCGACTACGTGCAGTTCTCGGCGCCCGGCGCCGACGGCGGCGCGGGCAGCAGCGATGCGGGCGCGGCCGGCACGACGGGCGGCACGGCGGGCGCAGGCGCGGCCGGCGCGACGGGAACGGCTGGCGCGGCCGGAACCGCCGGCGCAGCCGGTTCGGCGGGCGCGGTCGGCGGCACGGCGGGCGCTTCCGCCACGGGCACGGCCGGCGCGAGCGCGTCGGGCAGCGCGGGCGCGGCGGGCAATGCCGGCGCGTCGGGCAGCGCCGGCGCGAGCGGGACAGCGGGCGCGGCGTCCGGAACCGCGGGCGCACCCGCGCGCGGATCGAGCAGCAGCGGCTGCTCGATCTCTGCCGCGTCGGGATCGACGACCGGCGCGTTCGGCGTCGGCGTCTCCGTCGCGCTCGCCGGTCTGCTCGCGCGACGCCGTCGGCGGCGCTAACGCGCGTCCGTCAGCGGCCGAACCAGCGGGCGCGGCGGCTGTCGCCGAAGTCTTCCTTGGACGCGCGCAGCGACTCGGACGGGGCGTGGTACGTGCCGGTCGCCTTCGGCCCCGAGAAGAAGTCGACGTCGACGCGCGCGATTCGGTTGTCGCCGAACTCGATGTAGCAAGAGCCCGCGCCGGGGTTGCGCGCCGTCTGCTCTTGCTCGCGCAGCTGCGCGATGACGTTGGCGGCGACCGTGCGCGCCGCGCCCTCGGCGAAGACGCCGGCCTTGGGCGCGCCCGTGTTCGCGAGATCGCCGAGCGCGTAGACGCCGGGGAATTTCGTCTCCAGCGTGCGCGGATCAATCGTGACCCAACCGTTCTCCGTGAGGCCCGTCGCGACGACGACGTCGGGCGCGCGGTTCTTCGGCACGCCGAGGAACAGATCGCACGGCAGCGTCGCGCCGTCGTCGAGGACGACGACCTTCTTCGCGGCGTCGACCGCCGTCACGCGGCGGCTCGGCAGATAAGCGATGTCGCGCTCGGCGAACGCCTCGATGAGCGCCTTCGACGTCTCGGGCGAGGGCGGCACGGGGCTCGGCAGCGGGTTGACGAGCGTGATGCGGCAGTCACGTCGCACGCCGCGCGTCAGTAAGAAGTCGTGCAACATGAGCGCGCACTCGCTGGGCGCGGGCGGACACTTGTAAGGCGCGCCGCACACGCCGATGACGACGTCGCCCTTCGTGAACGTCGGCAGCACCGCGCGCAGGTGCTCGGCGCCCGCCAGCGAATAGAACTCGTTGTCGCCGAGCGTGATGCCGGGCGTCGTCGACACGTCGTAGTCGGCGCCGAGCGCGATGACGAGCACGTCGGCGTCGTGAACACCGGCGTTCGTCGTGACCCGACGGGCCGCCGGGTCGATCGCCGTGACCGTCTCGCGCCTGAAGTCGACGCCGGGCTTCACGAAGTCGCGGTATGGCAGCCGCACGTCCGCCGTCGTCGCCTTACCGAACATGACGTCGAGCTTCGAGAAGCCGAAGACGAACCCCGCCGCCTTGTCGATGAGCGTGACGGCGACGCTGTCGCCGAGCGCCTCCGACAGCGAGGTCGTGAGCTCGAGACCACCAAAGCCCGCGCCGAGGACGACGATCCGCTTTTTCATGAGGCCAACATCGCCGCGGGGCCGACGAACACCAAGGAGAAAATGTCCGAATCATCGTGCATGCTCTCGCCGTGCTCACGCTTCGAAGCTGGCTGTCCCAGGCGCCGTTCACGCTGACGATGTCGTCCGGCTTCTTCGGGTTCTACGCGCACGCCGGCGTCCTGTCCGTGCTCGAGGACGAGGGCTTGCCGCCGGCGCGCGCCTGCGGCTCGAGCGCGGGCGCGCTCGTGACGGGGCTCTGGGCGTCCGGCGTGCCGGCCGCGCAGATCCGCGACGAGCTCCTCCGATTGCGCCGCGAGCACTTCTGGGACCCCCGACCCGGGTTCGGCCTGCTGCGCGGCGATCTCTTCAGCGCGCTGCTCGCGTCGATCATGCCCGCGAAGACCTTCGAGCAGTGCCGCGTCCCGCTCGCCGTCTCGGTGTTCGACCTCGGCGCGCGGCGCACGGTCGTCTTGCGCGCGGGCGCGCTCGCGCCCGCCGTGCACGCGTCCTGCGCGGCGCCCGTCCTGTTCCAGCCGGTGCGCATCGGCGGTCGCCGCTGTCTCGACGGCGGCATCCTCGATCGGCCGGGCACGGACGGACTCGCGGCGGACGAGCGTGTCCTGTTCCATCACCTCGTGGCGCCGCCCCCGTGGCGCCGGCGCAGCGCCCCGGGGCCGCGCGCGCCGCGCCGGCCGCGCATGCAGGTCGTCGCGATCCCCGACCTGCCGTCGCTGAACCCGTTTCGCCTCGCGCGCGGGCGCGAGGCCATCGACCGCGCGGCCGAGGGGATGCGGCGCGCGCTCGACCGTCCCGTGGCCGCCGAGGACTGAGCGCCGCTACTGCCGCGGCCGCTGCTTCGGCGACACGGACCTGATGACAAGGCGCCCCGGCCCGTCGCCCATCGGCTTCGAGATCGCGATCGACTGCGCGACGAGCGCCTTCACGGCGGGCCGCTCTAGGTCCTGCGCCGACCCGACGCGGATGAAGCGATTGGAGGCGCCCGAGCCGACGAGCAGCTTCTTCGGGTCGTCGAGCTTCGCGCCCGTGTACCCGAAGAACAGGTTCGCGCCGTTCTTGTCGGCGCCGATCGAGAAGTAGCTGTCGCCCGTCTTCTCCGTGGGGCAGTACGCGATGACGAGGAAGTTGTAGTTGTCGTAGACGAGCTCGTTCGCGGCGGGCACGCGGGCGCGCAGGGACCGGCGCAGCGCGCGGATGAGCGTCTGCCGCGCGGGCGTGAACTTCGCGATGAAGGTCCGAAGGCGCTCCTCGTCGGTCACGTCGCGCGCGATTGTGTCACGATCGGCTCGAGGTTCGCGATGACCTTGCGCAGGAGCGCGCCGAGGCGCGCCGCCGGCGTGACGCCGTTACACGGCGAGCTTCGAGCGGGCCACGAGGCGCGCGCTCACGGCGAACACGGCGAGGCCGACGACGCCGAACGCCGCCTCGGTGAACAGCATGCGGCGCGCGCCCCACCGCTCGGCGGCGAACCCGAGCAGCAGGCCGAGCCACCACAGCGGGAAGTTCGAGAGCGACGCGAACACGTTGTACTTCGTCGCGCCCGAGCCCTTCCCCATGGCGTCGAGCACGAGCGCCGTGAACGCCGCGTACGCGAGGCCCACGCCCAACGAATAGACGAGGCTCCACACGACGTACATCGTGACGGTGGCGGGGCACACGCCCATGAAGACGGCGACGGCGCAGAGCGCGAGGCCGATGCCCGCGTAGGCCGTGCGCGGCGGGAAGCGCTGACAGAGCGCGCCGCCCACGAAGCAGCCCACGGCCGTGACGAGGCCCGCGACGAGGCCTTGCATGAGCGCGACCTGATCGGCGCCCGCGCCCCAGAGCGCCGCGACCTTCGACTGCGTGAGCGTCCCCTGCGCCGCGCCCGTGCTGATGGGCAGCACGCACAGGATCGCCGAGAGCAAACCACCCTTCGTCTTGAGCATGGCCCACAGATCGCGCGTGACCTGCTTGACGGCCGCGACCGCGCCGCCGGAGGGCGCGCGCGCCGCGACGGCGGGCGTGAAGCGCAGCGCGAGGCAGCAGCCCATGAAGAGCGCGCCCAGGATCGCGCCCGCCATCCACGGTCGCGGCAGGCGCTCGACGAGCAGCAGCCCGAGCCCCCCGCCGAGGCCCGTCCCGCCCAGGTTGCCGGCCTGGAACCAGGCGCTCACGCGGCCGATCTGATCGGCGGGCGTCTCGGCGGCGATGATCGCCTCGACGCTCATGCCCACGATCGAGTTGATGAGGCTCGCGGCGGCGATGATGAAGAGCAACGCGCCCAGCGCGCCCGGACCGAGCGGCACCGCCGACATCGCGAGCACGCCGAGCGCCGAGGCGCCCGTCGAGATCACGTACCACTTGCGCGGCGAGAGCGTGACGTCGACGAGCGGCGCCCACAGCCACTTCAACCACTGCGTGAGGAGCTGCGCGGCGCCGAGGAGCGCGCCCTCGGAGATCGAGAGGCCGTGCTGCGTCGCGAGGAACGTGAGCGCGACGCTCACGAAGCCCCCGAGCGCGCCGAAGGGCAAATAGAGCACCGTCCACACGACGGGATGCGGTGCGCGCTTTTCCATCGAGGTCCGCCGTCAGACGCGCTCGTCAGCCCCGGGCGTCAAACACGGTCGTCGGGCGCGAGCACGCACGGCGGCGCGCCCGCGGTCTCGATCTGCAGCGTCGAGTGCTCGATGTCGAAGCGGTCGTGGAGGTGCTTGCAGACGTCTTGCAGGAAGGTGGGCGCGTACTCGGACCACGGCAGGACGAGGTGGGCCGTGAGCGCCGTCTCGGTCGAGCTCAGCCGCCAGATGTGCAGGTCGTGAACCTCCGACACCTTCGGCAAGGTCTCGAGGTACGCGCGCACGGAGCCGTAATCGACGTGCCCGGGGACCGCGTCGATGACCGACGCGACGGCGTCCTTCAGCAAGCTCCACGTCATGACGACGACGGCCACCGAGACCGCGAGGCTGGTCATTGGGTCGAGCCACTGCCAGCCCGTGAACAAGACCACGACGCCCGCCCCCGCGACGCCGAGCGCGATGAACGCGTCCGACATCAGGTGCGCGAAGGCGGCGCGGACGTTGGTGTCCGAGTGGCGATCCCGCATGAACAGCAGCGCCGACACGCCGTTGACGAGCACGCCCACGACGGCGACGACGATGACGACGGGCGCGTGAACGGGCTCGGGATGAAACAGCCGCTGCACGGCCTCCCAGAGCACGCCCCCGACGGCGACCAGGAGCAGGACGGCGTTGGCGAGCGTCGCGAGCAGCGTCGTCTTCCGGAGGCCGTACGTGTGCTTCGTCGAAGGCAGCCGCCGCGCGAGCACGGTGGCGCCCAGCGCGAGCAGGAGGCCGACGACGTCGCCGAAGTTGTGCGCGGCGTCGGCGACGAGCGCGACCGAATGAGACACGATCCCGAAGCCGACCTCGGCGACGACGAAGGCGAAGTTCACGGCGGCGCCGAGCGCGAAGCGCGGTCCCACGACGCCGCTCGGAGCGTGCGCGTGCGCGTGGACGTGTCCGTGCGCGTGAGAGTGCTCGGCCGCGTGAACGTGCCCGTGCGCGTGTTCATGCGCGTGCGGGTGCTCGTGGTCGGACATCACATACATGATAGTCCACGAACGGGTCGGACGTAGTATCGCCGCATGACCGTGGGCGCCCTCCCCCAACTGACCCGCGACGCCATCTACGAGGTGATCGCGAAGCGACGAGACGTCCGCATCTTTCGCCCCGACGTCGGCGTCGCCGACGACGTGCTGCTGCGAGTCTTGGGCGCGGCGCACCAGGCGCCCAGCGTGGGCCACTCCCAACCGTGGGACTTCGTCATCGTGCGCGACGCCGGGACGCGCGCGCGGATTCGGGAGAGCTTCTTGTCGTGCCGCGAGGCCGAGGCGCGACAGTTTTCGCCGAAGCGCCGCGAGCAGTACCTGGCCTACCGCCTCGAGGGCATCCTCGAATCGGCGCTCAACGTCTGCGTCACCGTCGACCTCCGGCCCGGCGACGAGCTCGTGCTCGGGACGGGGACACAGCCCGAGACGCTCCGCTCGAGCGCCTGCTGCGCCGTCCAGAACCTGTGGCTCGCCGCGCGCGCCGAGGGTGTGGGCGTGGGGTGGGTCAGCATCGTCGAGCCCGCCGTGCTGCGCGCCGAGCTCGGCCTGCCCACAGGCGTGGAGGCGGTCGCCTACCTCTGCGTCGGCTACCCCGTCGAGTTCGCCGACGTCCCCATGCTCGAGCAGACCGGTTGGCGCGCGCGCAGGCCGCTCGCGGACGCGATGCACGCCGAGCGCTATTCGTCCGACAAGCGGTAGCCCATCCCGCGGACGGTCTCGACGAGCGCGCCCGCGGCGCCCAGCATCGCGCGCAGGCTCTTCACGTGCGTGTCGAGCGTGCGCGTCGAGACGCCCGGCGCGTAACCCCACACCTCCGTGAGCAGCGCCGCGCGCGCGCGCACGAGCCGGATCGGCCTCGACGACGAGCACACGATCTCCGAAGCTGGCGTCGTGCGGCGTCGAAGACCGAATCATCGCGTGGCCTCATCGCCTGTACACTGGGGCCACGCATTTGGATCTGCGGCGGCCTGATAGTTCGTCGGCGCCGCCGACGAAGGAGAGCCTGGAGAACTCGAACCTAAACGACGAGCGCCTCCGCTCGGACCCCGCGTTCGACGACGTCTACGACGAGCGGATCCGCGCGCTGTCGGGCCAGCACTGGACGCCCGTCGCCATCGCGTCGCGCGCCGCGCGGCTGCTGACGCTCGCGGGCGCCACACGCATCCTCGACGTCGGCTCGGGCGCGGGGAAGTTCTGCATCGTGGGCGCGCTCTCGACGCGCGCGGAGCTCGTGGGCGTCGAGCGGCGCGGCGATCTGGTCGCCGTCGCGCGCGCGGCCGCGCTGCGGATGGGCGCGACGGGGGCGACGTTCATCCACGCGAACGTCGAGGACCTCTCCTTCGACGGCTTCGACGGCATCTACCTCTACAACCCGTTCTTCGAGCACGTCAGCCGGAAGCTGCCGCTCATCGACCGAGCCGTAGATCGATCAGGTCGCGCGTATCGGCGCGTCGTGCGCGCGATCGAAGACAAGCTGCGCGCGATGCCCGCGCCCGTGGTCGTCGTCACGTACCACGGCTTCGGCGGCCAGATTCCGCGCGAGCTCGGCTACGTCGGAAGCGAACCAGCGGGAAACGATCGACTGGAGCTTTGGATCAAGCGCCGCTGATCGTTTGCCATTTTCCGTAAACGACGCCGAGATAATTCAAACGCACGGTGGGATCGTCGTAAAGCTTCGTTCTCCGACCATTCATTGATCGATGCCCCTGAACCGGGGACTGCGACAATGCGCCGCAGTTCGCATTGACGAATCTGCGACAATGAGCCACGGGTGTGTATTCAACGAATCGAACTTGCGTTCATTCGCCGTCAATTGCTGCTACATGGTTCGACCTACAGCGCCCACATCAAACCGGGGCATTGGGGGAGACCATCATGACTAGACTTCGCGACGCGCGTTCACTGACTCTTTTGGCGGCTCTGTTCGTTGGAGCCTTGGCTTGTGAAGGATGCGGCAGCGGCAGCTCGGGCCAACCCGGAACCGCTGGTGCGGGCGGTGGAAGCGCGGGCGCCGGTCACGACGGCGGCACGGCGGGGCACGATGGCTCAGTCGACCAGTCGGAGCCCGAGGTCGGCGACGGCGGCGCGGACGTCGCCGTGTGCGGTGCGGACGGCACATCGTGCGCCGCC
>DATAZS010000384.1:0-12728 GCA_036271915.1 Polyangia bacterium | reverse complement strand
CACGGCATCGGCTCCGAGCTGCGGCGGCCGCTCGGCATCACGATCGTCGGCGGCCTGCTGCTGTCACAGGTGCTGACGCTGTTCACGACGCCGGTCATCTACCTGTACATGGAGCGCGCGGCGGCGTGGGTGCGGCGTCGGCGCGGCGTGGGCGCGCGGCCGGCCGTCGCGACGGCCGGAGACGGCGCGCCGTGAGCGAGCCCGTCGGCGACGCGTCCGAGAAAAAGCCGGAGGGCGAGGGCGCCGAGGTCGATGTGGATGTCCTGAAGGGCGGCATCTCGGCGCCGTTCATTCGGCGGCCCGTCGCGACGTCGCTGATGGCGGCGGCCGTGCTGCTCGCGGGCATGGCGGCCTACTTCAACCTGCCCGTCGCGCCGCTGCCCGACATCGATTTTCCGACGGTGTCGGTCTCGGCGGCGCTGCCCGGCGCGAGCCCCGACACGATGGCGTCGTCGGTGGCGACGCCGCTCGAGCGCCGCTTCGGCCGCATCGCGGGCCTGACGGAGATGACGTCGACAAGCTCGCTCGGCCAGACGCAGATCACGATGCAGTTCGACCTGAACCGCGACGTCGCCGCCGCCGCGCGCGACGTGCAGGCCGCCATCAACGCCGCGGGCGGCGAGTTGCCCACGAACCTGCCGACGCGCCCCAACTACCGCAAGGTCAACCCGGCCGACTCGCCCATCCTCATCCTGTCGCTGCGCTCGGACACGCTGCCGCTCGCGCAGGTGTACGACGCCGCCAACAGCGTGCTCGCGCAGAAGATGTCGCAGATCACGGGCGTGGGACAGGTCTTCATCGGCGGCGGCCAGCAGCCCGCCGTGCGCGTGCAGGTCGACGAGGAGCAGCTCGCCAACATGGGCCTCAGCACGGCCGACGTGCGCGCGGCGCTGGCCGCGTCGTCGTCGAACCAGCCGAAGGGCTTCATCTCGGGCCCGCGCGCGACGTACTCCGTGGCCGCCAACGATCAGCTCCTCGGCGCCGAGGCCTACAAGAAGCTCGTGATCTCGTACCAGGGCAGCGCCGCCGTGCGCCTGGGCGACGTCGCCAAGGTCTTCGACGACGTCGAGAACAACCGCCTCGCGGCCTGGATCGACGGCAAGCGCTCCGTGCTCATGATCGTGCGCCGCCAGCCGGGCGCCAACATCCTCGAGACGATCGACCGCATCAAGGCGGCGCTGCCGCGCCTGCGCGAGTCGATCTCGCCCGCGATCGAGACGCGCCTCGTCCTCGATCGCACGGAGACCATTCGCGCGTCGGTGCGCGACGTCGAGCTCAACCTCATCCTCGCCGTCCTGCTCGTGACGGCGGTCGTGTTCGTGTTCCTGCGCAGCGCGCGCGCGACCTTGATCCCCAGCGTCTCCGTGCCGCTGTCGCTCGTCGGCACCTTCGGCGTCATGTACCTCGTGGGCTACAGCCTCGACAACCTGTCGCTCATGGCGCTCGCGATCTCGACGGGCTTCGTCGTCGACGACGCCATCGTCGTCACGGAGAACATCTCGCGCTTCATCGAAGAGGGAAAATCACCGCTCGAGGCCGCGCTGCTGGGCGCCAAGCAGATCGGCTTCACGATCGTGTCGATCACGGTGTCGCTCATCGCGGTGTTCATCCCGATCCTGCTCATGGGCGGCATCATCGGACGCCTGTTCCGCGAGTTTGCCGTCACGTTGAGCATCGCGATCGGCATCTCGGCGATCGTCTCGCTGACGGTGACGCCCACGATGGCGGCCTACCTGTTGCGCGGCAAGGCAGAGCGGCGCCCGGGCCGGCTCTACCTGTGGTCGGAGCGCATGTTCGAAGGCCTGCAGCACGGCTACGATCGCGGCATCACGTGGGTGCTCAATCACTCGGCGCTCATGCTGCTCGTGACCTTCGGCACCGTGGGCCTCACGGTGTGGCTCGCGATCATCGTACCGAAGGGGCTGTTTCCGCAGCAGGACACGGGGCTGCTCGCCGGGTTCTCGGAGGCGTCGCAGGACATCTCGTCGACGGCGATGCGCAGTCTGCAAGAGAAGGTCAACACCGTCGTGCAGCAGGACCCGGACGTCGCGCACACCGTGTCGTTCTTCGGCGGCGGCAGCGGGTCGGGCAACACGGGCACGGTGTTCGTGATGCTCAAGCCGTTCTCGGATCGCAAGACGACGGCCGACGCGGTCATCGGACGCCTGCGCCCCAAGCTGGCGCGCACCCCGGGCATGACTCTGTTCCTGCAGGCCGTGCAGGATCTGCGCATCGGCGGGCGCGGCTCGCGCACGCAGTACCAGTACACGCTGCAGGACGCGAACCTCGACGAGCTGCGCGTGTGGGCGCCGCGCGTGCTCGACGGCCTGCGCAAGATCCCGCTGCTCCGCGACGTCAACTCCGACCAGCAGACGGCGGGCCTCGAGCTGGAGGTCACGATCGATCGCGACAGCGCGGCGCGCCTCGGCCTCACGCTCGCCGCGATCGACGACGCGCTCTACGACGCCTACGGTCAGCGCCAGGTCGCGATCTCGTATACGGCGACGAACTATTACCGCGTCGTCCTCGAGGTGACGTCCGAGTACCAGACGGGCCCCGACCAGCTCGCGCGCATCTTCGTGAAGAGCGCCACGGGCGCCATCGTGCCGCTGTCGGCGGTCGCGAAGTTCTCGACGGGGCTCATGCCGCTCGGGATCACCCACCAGGGGCAGTTCCCGTCGGTTACGCTCTCTTTCAACCTCGCGCCCGGCAAGGCCCTCGGCGAGGCCATCACGGCCATCGACAAGGTCGAGCGCCAGATCGGCATGCCCGCGAGCATCAACGCCGGCTTCAACGGCACGGCGCAGGCCTTCGGCGCCTCGCTCGCGACCGAGCCGCTGCTCATCCTCGCGGCGCTCCTGTGCGTCTATCTCGTGCTCGGCATTCTGTACGAGAGCCTCATCCACCCGCTCACGATCATCTCGACGCTGCCGTCGGCGGCCGTGGGCGCGCTCATCGCGCTCATCGTCACGCACACCGACTTCAGCATCATCGCGCTCATCGGCATCGTGCTGCTGCTCGGCATCGTCAAGAAGAACGCCATCATGATGATCGACTTCGCGCTCGAGGCCGAGCGCACGCAGGGCCTCGCTCCCAAGGAGGCGATTCACCAGGCGTGCCTGCTGCGTTTTCGGCCCATCCTCATGACGACGCTCGCGGCGCTGTTCGGCGCGATCCCGCTCGCGATCGGCTTCGGCGCCGGCTCCGAGCTGCGCCGCCCGTTGGGCATCGCCATCGTGGGTGGCCTCGCCGTGTCACAGCTCCTCAACCTGTTCACGACGCCCGTGATCTACCTGTACCTCGATCGCCTGCGCCTCGAGCGCCGGCGGGCCGCGTTGCCGAAGCCCGCGATCGGATCGACAGTAGAGGCGTGAGCGCCTCTCTGCTCGATCGCGTCGTCTGCGTCCTTTGCGGCGGCGCGCTCGATCCGCGGCCGGAGATCGTCGCGTGCGCGCGGTGCCGCGAGGCGTACCCGCGCGTGGGGCGCGTCGTCGCGCTCCTGCCCGACGCGGCGGCGCACGTCGCGCTGTGGCGGCGGCAGCTCGCGCTCTTGCTCGCGAACGGCGCGCAGACGGAGGCGCGGCTCCTTGCCGAGGCGCAGGACGCCGAGCTCGCCGAAGGACGCGCGCGCCTCTCGGCGATGGCGCGCGCCGTGCGTGCTCAGGTCGACGACTTCACGGCCGTGCTCGGCCCCGCGCTGGGCGGCCCGCTCGACGGGCCCGCGAGCGGCCTGCCGCGCGGGGTCGTCGAGTACAGCTACTACCTGTTCCGCGACTGGGGCTGGAAGGGCGCCGACGCGCGCGAGAACGACCAGGCGTGGGGCGCGCTCCGCGAGGTCGCGCGCGGCGATCTCGGCCGCGTGCTCGTGCTCGGCGCGGGTGGCTGCCGCCTCGCGTACGATCTCCATCGCCGCTGCGCCGCGACGGAGACGGTCGTCGTCGACATCGATCCTTATCTCTTCGTCATCGCCGAGGCCGTCGTGCGTGGCGGCGCCGTGCGCCTTACGGAGGCGAGCCTCAACGTCTTCGAGGCGACGCTCGCGTCGTCGGCGTGGACGCTCGCGGCGCCCGACGGACCGATCGGCGACGATCGCTTTCACTTCTTCCTCGCGAACGGCCTCGCGCCCCCGTTCGCCGACGCGACGTTCGACACGATCGTCACGCCCTGGTTCATCGATCGCGTCCCCAACGACCTGCCGGCGTTCGTGCGGACGCTCGGACGGTTGCTGCGGCCGGGCGGCAGGTGGCTCAACCAGGGCCCGTTGCTCTATCCGCCAGAGACGCCGCTCGTCCGCCGTCACAGTCGGGACGAGGTCTTCGCCCTCGTGGCGGCAGCGGGGTTTCGCATGGGCCGATGGTCGAGCGCGTCGCGGCCCTACCTGGTGTCGCCGCTCACAGGTGCTGGAAAGATCGAGCAAATCCTGACCTTCGAGGCCTCGCGCGCGTCCGACTGACTTCGCGGAAACGGCCTGCCTGGCCGCCCGTGCCCCGGCGTCTATTGAACCGGTGGCTGATCTTGCGAAGTACGCGTCGGTGCCGGCGCTCGCGGCGGCTCTGACGTTCGGCGTCGCGTGCACGGGACAGGTCTCGGGCGCCGGCGCGACGGGAGCCGGCGCGACGACGGGTACGGCCGGCGCGTCGACGTCCACGGGCACAGCCGGCGCGACGACGGGCGCCGCGGGAGCCGGCGCGCCCACGGCGGGGCCGAGCAGCCTCCTGGGCCTGCCGGGCGCCGCCGAGCCGCTCGCGCGCATGCACAAGCTCACGGCCGCCGAGTTCGCCAACAGCGTCCACGATCTGCTGGGCGCGGACGCGCCGCTCGCGGCCGTCGAGCCCGACGACGTCGTCGACGGGTTCGCGAACGTCGGCGCGTCGACGGTCGCCATGTCTCCCTCGGGCGTCGGCCTCTACGAGAGCGCGACGGGCGCCGCGACGACGTTCGCGTTCGCCGATGCCGCCCACGCGGGCGCCGTGCTGCCGTGCGTCCCCACGGGCACGACGGACACGGCGTGCGCGACGAAGGCCATCGCCGCGTTCGGCCGGCGCGCGTTCCGCCGCCCGCTCACCGACGCCGAGACGACGCGCTTCGTGAACCTGGCCGTCATGATCGGCGGCGCGTCGGGGAACACGATGCTCATCGGCATGCGACACGCCGTGTGGGCGATCCTGCAGTCGCCGAGCTTCCTCTATCGCGTCGAGCTGGGCGCGCCCAGCGCCGCCGACGGCGGCCGCGCGAAGTACAACGACTACGAGGTCGCGTCGCGCCTCGCGGCCGCGCTGTGGGGCTCCGTGCCCGACGACCCGCTGCTCGACGCCGCGGCGGCGGGCAAGCTCGAGACGGCGGCCGACGTGCGCACGCAGGCGACGCGCATGCTGGCCGATGCCCGCGTGCACCGCGCACTGCAGGCCTTCGTCGACGATCTCTACGGCAAACAGGCGCTCGCCGAAGCAACGAAGGACACGACGATGTTTCCCGCGTGGACGCCCACGCTGCAGGCGGCCATGCAGACGGAGCTCGAGCGGCGCATCGACGATCTCGTGCTCACGCAGAAGGGCGACTTCCTGTCGCTCTACACGAGCAAGACGACCTTCGTGAACAACGAGCTCGCGAAGTTCTATGGCCTGCCGACCCAGGCCACCGACGGGTGGCGCGCAGCGACGATCCCCGCCAGCTCGCCGCGCGCGGGCCTGCTGGGCGCGGGCGCGATCCTCGCGGCCTACGCGCTGCCGCAGCGCACGTCGCCCACGGCGCGCGGGAAGTTCCTCGCGGCCTCGGTGCTCTGCAAGAACGTCCCCGATCCGCCGCCTGGGATCCCACCGCTGCCCGCGATGAGCTCGGCGCAGACGACGCTGCGGCAGAAGCTCGAGATGCATCGCGCGGCGGCGTCGTGCGCCGTGTGCCACCAGATCATGGACCCGCTCGGCTTCGGAATGGAGAAGTTCGATACGACGGGCCAGTACCGCACGATGGACAATGGCCTGCCCATCGACGCGACGGGCACGCTGGGAAGCACGATGTTCGACGGGCTCGCGCCGCTGGGCGCCGCCATCGCGCAGCAGCCCGTGACGGCGCCGTGCCTCGTCAGCAAGGTCTACACGTTCGCCGAGGGGCGCGCGCTCACGGGGCACGACAACCCCGCGCTCGACGCCCTCGCGACGACCTTCACGAAGAACGGCAACCACGTCGATCAGCTGCTGCTCGATCTCGTGAGCAGCGACGCCTTCCGCTTCGTCACACCCGATCAGTAGGAGGCAACAGAGCTCATGGCACGCCCCAGTCGTTGGTTCCTTCCACGCCGCACGTTCCTGCGCGGCGTGCTCGTGGGCGGCGTCTCCGTGGCCGTGCCGCTGCCGCGCCTGGCCGGCATGCTCAACGACAGCGGCACGGCGTACGCCGACGGGCAGGCGCTGCCCGTGCGCTTCGGCACGTGGTTCTTCGGCAACGGCATCATCCCCGATCGCTGGGTCCCGACGGCGACGGGGCAGGGCACGAACTGGGCGCTCAGCGAGGAGCTCGCGCCGCTGCTCGAGGTCAAGCCGTGGCTCAACGTGCTCACGGGCTTCTCGATCAAGGTGCCCAACAACTCGCCGCACGCGAGCATGCCGTGCGCGACGCTCACGGGCGCCAACACGGGCGCGGGCGGCGTGCAGCTACCCACGATCGATCAGCTCGTGGGAAAGATCACGTCGGGCGGCGTCGTGTTCCCCACGGGGCTGCACGTCGGCATCTCGAACACGTCGGGCGCGACGTCCCTCGGCCTCGCGATCTCGTTCGCGGGCCCGAACGCGCCCAATCCGCCGAACTACAGCCCCGCGGCGCTGTTCAAGAGCCTCATGCAGTTCGCGACGACGGGCGGCGCGCCCAAGCCGCCCGATCCCGAGCTGCTCAACCGAAACATGGTGCTCGACGCCGTGCTCGCCGACGCGACGTCGCTGCGCGCGCGTCTCGGCACCGACGATCAGGCGCGCCTCGACCTGCACCTGTCGGGCATCAACCAGCTGCAAAAGCAGATCATGGCGGCCGAGATGCCGAAGGCGACGGGCACGATCACGAACCCCGACACGACCTACCCGAACCGCGGCGCCGACGGCGCCATCACGCGCCAGCGCAGCCAGGCGTTCTCGGACCTGCTCGTGTTCGCGCTGTCGAGCGACCTCACGCGCGTGTTCTCGTTCGCGTTCAGCTGCCCCGCGTGTCACGGCAACTACAGCGACTGCGGTCTGGATCCGACGACGTTCCACGAGGACTATGGCCACCGCCTTTCGCCCAAGGGCGTCACGTACGCGACGTCCGGTTTCAACACGGGCGTGCGCTTCGCGATGTCGAATCTGTCCGACCTGCTGACGCGCATGAAGGCCACGCCCGACGGCGCGGGCACGCTGCTCGACAACTCGTGCGTGTTCACGACGTCGTGCGTGTCGGAGTCACAGACGCACAGCGGCCTCGACTATCCGCTGCTCGTCGCGGGCAAGGCGGGCGGGAAGCTGAAGACCGATCAGCACATTCGCCTGCTCGACGAGAACGTCAGCAAGGTGCCGTACACGCTGCTCACGGCGATGGGCAGCACGGCGACGTCGTGGGGCCTGGCCGAGGGACAGGTCTCGAGCGGCATCGGCGGGCTGCTGGCGTAGGCGCGATGAGGACGCTCGCCCGAGTCGCGCTCGCGCTCACCGCCGTTGCCCTTGGATGCAGCGCGGGCGGTCACGACCGCACGACGGGCACGGGGGGCAACATCTCGGGCGTTGCGGGCAGCTCGGGCGCCGCGGGCGCGACGGCTGGCGGCGCGGCGGGGGCCTCGACGGGGACGGCGGGCACCGGTTCGGGCGCGGCGGGCGCCGTGTCGGGCGTTGCCGGCAGTGCGTCGGGCGCCGCGGGCAACATCACGGGCGCCGCGGGCGCCGCGGGGACGACGATGACGGGCGGCGCGGCGGGCGCCACGGTGAATATGAACATCGCCGGGCCCAAGATCACCTTCGACGAGTACACGATCCCGACGACGAGCAACCCCGGCTGGATCTGTGCGGGCGGCGACGGGCGCATCTGGTTCACGCACCAGAGCACGGCGCCGAGCGCCATCGGCAACCTGTCGACGATGGGCACGATGTTCAACCTCGTCATGACGTCGACGACGAACACGGGTCCCACGGGCATCTCGGCCGGCCCCGACGGCAACGTTTGGTACGCGAAGCAGGGCGGCATCGGGCGCGCGCAGCCGTCGGGCATGGTCAACGAGTACGGCGTCCCGAATGGCGGCGACTCGGGCTCGATCACGACGGGCCCCGACGGAAATCTCTGGTTCACCGAGCCCGCGCACGGTCGCATCGGCCGCGTGACGCCGCAGGCCTCCTTCATGCAATACAACCTGCCAACGGCGACCTCGGCGCCCGCGGGCATCACGCCGGGCCCCGACGGCAACCTGTGGTTCACCGAGACGACGGGCAATCAAATCGGCCGCATCACGCCCACGGGCACCATCACCGAGTTCCCGATCCCGACGACGTCGAGCGACACGACGTCGATCGTCACGGGCGCCGACAAGAACCTGTGGTTCACCGAGCATGACGGCCACAAGATCGGCCGCATCACGCCGACGGGCACGCTCACCGAGTTCACGATCGGCTCGAACGGCAGCCCGGGCTCGATCGCGGCGGGCGCGGACGGCAACCTGTGGTTCACCGAGGACGCCGCGAACGCCATCGGCCGCATCACGCCGACGGGCGGCGTGTCGGAGTACTCCGTGCCGACGGGCGCGAGCGATCCGACGGGCATCACGGCGGGCCCCGACAAGAACCTGTGGTTCGCCGAGCTGTCGACCAACAAGATCGCGCGCGTCAGCAACCTGGCGGGCGCGGGCACGGTCGCGAGCAGCGACGTCAACGCGACGGCGCCGCTGTCGGGCAACATGATGTGCATGAAGGACTCAGACTGCATCGCGAGCGGCAAGGCGTGCGGCGGCGATGTCTGCAGCTACGCGACGTCGAGCCACGTCTGCATGCTCGCCGTCACGGGCGATCCGGGCTGGTGCACGGCGGACAAAGACTGCTGGTGCGCGGGCGCGACGTGCGACACGACGTCGCATCATTGCTCGGCGACGCAGTAGCCCTGGCGCGTTCGGCCTAGAACGTGCCGACGAGGCCGCCCGGCGCGATCGCGAGGGACACGCTGCGGTGCTCGCGGTGGAGCTGGATGGCCTCCCACACGATGCCCGCCGCCGCGAGCTCGGCGCCGACGGCGATAAGCCCCCAGCCTTGCCACTTCGAGGCCGTCGAGTAGGGGCACGTCGTGCGGCCGAGGGGCGACGTCGTGCACGCGGGCATCGACGGGTCGGAGTCCTCTTTGTGCACGACCCAGATGCCGCCACCGAGCGTGAGCGCGCCCGCGCCGATGAGCACCCACGGCCAGACCTTGTGCATCTTCCCCGACGGCGTGACGTCAGCCGAGGGCAGCAGCGGCGAGGGCGCCGTCGGCGGCAGGGGCGACAGCGTGTCGGCCTCGTGCGCGAAGGCGGGCAGGGCGACGTTTGCGACGGCCAGCACCGAGACGACGCCGATCGCGGCGCGAAGCGATCGAAAATGAAGCCATCGAACGCGAGCAAAAGGCCTCCGGCAGAAGGGGCGCTTCATGCGCCGCACTATACCGCAGAGTGGCGCTTGGGGCGTCGACCGCCGAACCAGCGGTCGGCCAGCTCGTACAGCGTGGGCAGCAGCAGCATCGTGAGCAGCGTCGACGAGATGAGCCCGCCGATGATGACGATCGCGAAGGGCCGCTGCGTGTCGGAGCCGATGGCGTGCGACGTCGCCGCCGGCAGCAGGCCCAGCGACGCGAGCAGCGCCGTCATGAGCACGGGCCGCAGCCGCTGCGACACGGCGTGGATGATGGCCTCTTGGCTGTCGGGCGAGCGCACGCGCGCCTGCCGCACATAGAGGATCAGCAGCACGCCGTCCATGACGGCGACGCCGAACAACGTTATGAAGCCCACGGCCGCCGACACCGACAGCTCCGTGTGCGTGAAGTACAGCGCGAACACGCCGCCCACCGTCGCGAACGGCACGTCGAGCAGCACGACGACGGCGGGCAGCACCGCCTTGAACGTCAGGTAGAGCAGGAAGAAGATCACGGCGATCGACACGGGCACGATGATCTCGAGGCGCTTCATGGCGCGGCGCTGGTTCTCGAACTCGCCGCCCCACGTGAAGTAGTAACCCTCGGGCAGCTTCACCTCGTGCGCGGCGCGCTTCTGGGCCTCCTCGACGAACGAGCCCATGTCGCGGCCCTCGATGTTGCACTTGATGGCGAGGAACCGTCCGCCCTGCTCGCGGTTGATCTGCGTGCGCCCCACGTCGACGTGCACCTTCGCGAGCGACGACAGCGGCAGGCGCGCCTGGCCGTCTTCGGACACGGGGATCTCGAGGCGCGCGAGCGTCGTCGCGTCGCCCTCCTCGGGCACGGGCAGCTTCACGCGCACGCCCACGCGCCGCTCGCCCTCCCACAGATCCGTCGCGAGCTTGCCGCCGAAGCCGCTCTCGACGACGTCCTCGACGTCCTGCACCTGCAGGCCGTAGCGCGAGATCGCCTCGCGGTCGATGTCGGCGACGATGTGCTGCGCCGTGCCCGCGCGGTAGATCTCGACGTCGCGCGAGCCGCGCGTTTGATTGAGGATGCGCCGGATCTCCTCGAGCTTCTCGTGCATGAGGTTGAGGTCCTCGCCGTAGACCTTGACGACGACCTGTCCGCGGATGCCCGAGATCGACTCCTCGACGCGATCCTTGATGGGCTGGCTGAAGTTGTACTGGATGCCCGGGCGCTTCTCGAGCTCGGCGCGCATGGCCTCGACGACCTGCTCCTTCGTCCTTCTGTTGCGCCCCGTGGGCCAGTCCTCCTCGGGCTTCATCATGACGAACGTCTCGGCCTGGTTGGGCGCCTCGTCGTCGGTGCCGTCCTCGGGGTGGCCTTGCTCCGTGAGCACGTCGCGTACCTCGGGGAACTTCATGAGCGAAAGACGCGTGTCGCGCAGCACGTCGGCGCCGCGATCGAGCGCGACCGAGCTCGGGGCCGTCACAGTGATGTGGATGTCGCCCTCGTTCATCTGCGGCAGGAACTCCGTGCCGAGGCGTGGCACCAGCGTCATCGCGATCGCGAGCACGACGAAGCCGAGCAGGCGCGTCGTGATGGGGTACTTGAGCGCGACGCGCAGGCCCGACAGGTAGCGCTCGCGCAGCCAGATCAGAAACCCCGGATCGCCTTCCTCGACGGGCCGGTTCTTGAGCAGCACCGTCGTGAGCGCCGGCACCGTCGTGAGCGTGAACACGAGCGCGCCCAGCAGCGCGAACGCGTACGTGAGCGCGACGGGCCGGAAGATGCGCCCCTCGACGCGCTCGAGCGTGAAGATCGGCATCATGGCCGCCGCGATGATCGACATCGAGAACAGCGTGGGGCGCACCACCTCCTTCGCGGCGCGCGCGACGACGAGCGGCACCTCGTCGGGCGGCGGGCGCTCCTCGGCCAGGTGGCGGTACACGTTCTCGACGAGGATGACGGCGCCGTCGAGCAAGATGCCGAAGTCGATCGCGCCCATCGACAGCAGGTTCGCGGGCACGCCGATGTAGTAGAGGCCCACGAAGGCCGTGAGCAGCGCGAGCGGCATCGTCACGGCGACGGCGATCGAGCCCGAGACGGCGCGCAAGAACAGCCACAGCACGAGCGACACGAGCACGGCGCCCTCGAGCATGTTGTGCCCGACGGTGTGGAGCGTCGTATCGACCATGCGCGTGCGGTCGTAGAACGGCACGATGTGCATGCCCGACGGCAGCACGTCGCGATTGATGCGCTCGATCGCGGCGTGGACGGCGTTGAGCACGTCTTTCGGGTTCTCGCCGCGCCGGAGCAGGATCGTGCCTTCGATCGAGTCGATGGCGCCGCCGCGCGCGACGGCCCCGCGCGGCGGCGTGAAGGCCTCGACGACCCGCGCGACGTCGCGCACGAGGATGGGCGTGCCGTGGTTCGCGCGCACGACCGTGTCCTCGATGTCCTTGGGTCCGCGCAGGTAGCCGCGCGCGCGCACGACGAACTCCGATTCGCCGTGACGGATGTAGCCGCCCGACGTCGAGCCGTTGGACTGTCCGATGACGTCGATGAGGTCTTTGAGCGAGAGGCCCACGTTGCGCAGCCGCGCCGGGTCGGCGAGCACGTGAAACTCTTTGAGGAAGCCACCGAAGCTCACGACGTCGGCGACGCCCGCGACGCGCATGAGGTGCTTCGAGACGACCCACTCCTGCCAGCTGCGCAGCTCGGTGGGCGTGTGGTGGTCGCTCTCGAGCGTGTACTGGTAGATCTGCCCGACGGGCGTGTCGTTCGGGCCCAGCGACGCTTCGACGCCCGTCGGCAGATCGGCGTCGGGAAGGCGCTCGGCCACCTGCTGGCGCGCCCAGTAGATGTCGACGTCGTCCTCGAAGGTCATGATGACCTGCGAAAGTCCGAAGGACGTGATCGAGCGCTGCACGAGCACGCGCGGCGTCCCCGTGAGCGCGCGCTCGACCGGGATCGTGACCTTCTTCTCCACCTCCTCGGCCGCCTGGCCGGGGTAGAGCGTGATGACCATCACCTGGACGTTCGTGACGTCCGGGAAGGCCTCGATCTTGAGCTTCGTGAACGTGTAGAGGCCGAAGGCCGCGAAGGCGACGGACAGCAGCAACGTCACGTGCCGCTTGTGAACGGCGAAGTCGATGAGG
>DATAZS010000383.1:0-2432 GCA_036271915.1 Polyangia bacterium | reverse complement strand
ACGATCAATCCGTTGGGCGCCGTCGCGTCGTACGGATCCTCGTCGTGATAGACCCAGCAGCCGTGCGGGAACGGTGAGCTCGCCGGCACTTGATTCACGAACGTGCCCGAGAACGTGATGACGCGCCGGAAGAGATCTGGGTGCCACCACGCCATCGAGAACGTCGCGGCGCCGCCCGAGCTGCCGCCCACGGCGCCGCGCCCCTCGGGATCCTTCGTGAACGTCACGGCCTGCGCGGGCAGCTGCGTCGCGGTCTCCATCTCGACGCGCGGGAGCAGCTCGCCGTCGACCCACGCGGCGTAGAGGCCGGACACGGTGTCGTATTCGAGCCCGCGCTCGCTGCCGACGGAGTCGCCGCCGCCGTTGCCCGCGAACACGGCGACGACGGGCGGCATCGCGCCCTTCGCGATGAGGTTCGCGAATACGGGGGGCACCGACGTGTCAAAGCCGTAGAAGTCGGTGCCGTCCTGGAAGACCATGACAGGCGCCGGCGTCCCCGTCTTGTACTGCGCGGGCACGAAGACGGTGATCTTCCGCGTCGTGGGCGCCTTCGGGTAAATCGTGCTCGCGGCGCCCATCGTGAAGCTGAAGGTCTTGCCGGCCGGCACGCCTGCGCCGAGCGTGTACTCGGGCGCCTTCTTGTACGGACCCGTGAGCATGAAGACGCCGTCGCCGTCGGTGCCGGGGTCCGTCGCGCTCGAATCGACGGGCATGACGCCCGCGTCGCGCGCCGGAGCGGCCTCGACGAGGCCGGCGTCGTTCGGCGCGGGCGCGTCGACGGAGGGGCCTGCACCGTCGTGCGGTGGTTGCGTCGTCGCGCCGCCACCGCCGCCGCTTCCGCCGGCCCCTGCCGACCCGGCGTCGTCACCTGGCCTCGGCGAGGCCTCGTGGCTCTGACCGCACGCGGCCGTCGCCAGCGCGCACAACAACGACACGCGCAACAACTTCATGCCCTTACAAAGTCGCTCGTCTCGTCGAAAATCGATCAGAAAATCGACGCTGACGACGCTACGCGCCGGGCGCTTGAATATTGGAAATCTGCTCGGGCCGGTAGCGCCAGAACGCGGGCAGCAGCGGAATGCACAGCAGCACGCCCGCGACGCAGACGGCGCCGCCGCCCACGATCGAGAAGCGCAGGCCGCGCAGCGACGCCATCCAGCCCGCGCGCGCGTTGCCGAGCAGCGGGCCCGTCATGTAGCTGATCATCTCGACGCCCGCGAGGCGGCCGCGCAGGTGCGTCGGGATCGTCTCGTTCCAGATCGTCATGCGGAAGAGGGCGCTCACCATGTCGGCCGCGCCCGCGAGCGCGAGGCACAGCATGGCGACGACGAGGTTGGGCGCGTGGCCGAGGATGACGACGGCGACGCCCCACGACGCGGCCGCGAGGATGACGGCGGCGCCGCGCCGCGAGACACGCTTCGTCCAGCCCGACAGCAGCGTCGTCACGAAGCTGCCCACGGGCATGGCCGAGTACAGCCAGCCCGCGGCCGTCGCGCCGCCCCACGCCTGCGCCATCGCGGGGAACAGCGCCGTCGGCATCGCGAACGTCATGGCGACGATGTCGACGACGTAGGTGCCGATGAGCTCGGGGCGGCGGCGCGCGTAGTTCAGACCCTCGACGATGCTGCGCAGGCCGGGCTCGGCGGCCTCGGCCGCGGGCGGCATCGACGCCATCGCCGCGAGCGCCGCGAGCGACACGAAGAAGCTCACGACGTCGAAGAGGTACGTCACGCCGAGGCCGAGGTGCGCGATGCAGACGCCGCCCACGGCGGGGCCGATGACGGCGCCCATGCTGCCGCGCAGCGACGTGAGCGCGGCCGTCGCGGGCAGCTCGTCGCGGTCGACGAGGATCGGCGACATGGCCTCGAGCGTGGGCCGATGAAAGCCGTTGACGGCCGACATGAGCCCCGTGAGCACGAACACGGCGGCGACGCTCGGGTGGGCGAGCGACGCATTCAAGGCGAGGCCGCCCGAGATCAACGCGAGCAGCGCCTCCGAGACGATGAGCATCTTGCGGCGATCGAGGGCGTCGGCGTAGGCGCCGCCCCACAGCGCGAACAGCACGAGCGGCACGAGCTGCACCGTGCCCAGCATGCCCACCATGAAGCTCGAGCCCGTGAGCTCGTACACCTGATACGGCACGGCGACGTAGGTGATCATGCTGCCGAAGAACGACACGAACTGTCCGATGAACAGCAATCGGAAGTCGCGGTGGCGGCGCAGCGGCGAGACGTCGAGCAGCATCAGCGTTTCTTCTCGGGGAGGAGACAGGTTGCGCAGAAGAACGTCGAGCGCTGCGCCTGCACGAGGCGCGTGATGGGCGTGCCGCAGCGCGGGCAGGGCGCGCCGCGACGGCCGTAGACCTTGAACGGGTTCGCCTTGCGGTTCTCCTCGACGTAGACGATCTCGCCGTCGCCGACGTCGGCGCCGTC
>DATAZS010000382.1:0-4791 GCA_036271915.1 Polyangia bacterium | reverse complement strand
GCCGCGCGATCGAGCGCCTCGTCCCACGACGCACGCCTGAGCGCCTCGCCGTCGCGGACCATCGGGTGGAGGATGCGCTGCGCCGGTCGCCTCTTCATGATCGAAGTGTAGCGCGTCGACGCGCGCGTTCGTCGGCTCACGAACGACGCAGCGCGGCAGGTCAAGCGTCCAGGTCGACGCGCTCTCGTCCCGTGTAGATGTTGAAGCCGTCGTCGCGCAGGAAGCCGATGAGCGTCATCCCGAGGCGCTCGGCGGTCGCGACGGCGAGGCTCGAAGGGGCCGACACCGCGGCGAGCAGCGGGACGCCTGCCATCGCGGCCTTCTGCACGAGCTCGAAGCTGGCGCGGCCGCTCACGAGCAGCGCGCCGCGAAACGGGAGCGCGCCGTCGAGCAGCAGCCGCCCGATCACCTTGTCCATCGCGTTGTGCCGGCCGACGTCCTCGCGCACGACACGCGGCTCGGGATCACGCCCGTCGAACGCGGCGGTCGCGTGCAGACCGCCCGTCGCCGCGAACGTCACCTGCGCGCGCCGGAGCGCCGCGGGCATCGCGACGAGCGCCGAGCGCGCGAGGACCGGTCCGGGCCCGATCGGCGGTGACGTCATGTGGATGTGCTCGATCGCGGGCTTGCCGCTGATGCCGCAGCTCGAGGTCGCGTAGAAGTTTCGCTGGAGCCGCGCGGCGTCGAACGGGGTCGTCGTGCGCACGGTGACGAAGCTCGACGGCGACGCCTCGAGCGGGAGCTCGCGCACGACGGGCGCCGCGAGATCACCCGCGCTCCCGAGGAGCCCTTCGCCGTGCAAGAAGCCCACGGCGAGCTCGGCGTCGTCGCCGGGCGTGCGCATCGTGACCGCGATCTGCACGGGCTCTTGACCCGGCCCCTGCGCGCGGATCTCGAGCGGCTCCTCTGCGGCGAGGCGATCGTCGCGCGGCGCCGGCGCGGCGTTCGGCCGGACGGCGACCACGGCGCGCGGAACGGACGTCGGCACGCCGCTCAGCGTATCAGTGAGGAATGCTCTGGCTGCAGAAGCCGTTGATGCAAGCCTCGGCGGGGTCGCAGCAGTCGGCGCTGACGGTGCACTTCTCCTGCGTGCCCGAGCAGTTCCCGTTCGGAGGCGTGTTCGAGCAGACGAGCGCGCCGCCTTGACCGTTGGGCTCGCAGTAGCCGTTGCAGCACTGGTCGCCCGTCTCACACGACATGCCGTCGGCCTTGCAAGGGTCGAGCACCCAGAAGCCGCGCGCGTTGCCGGCGACAAGCTCTTGGGCGGGAAGGTAAAAGGCAGGGTGGCTCGGGTCGCTGCCCGGAGTAGGCGGCACGAGGGTGCCATTCTGGACGGAGCCAATGTCCACCGCGGCGACCCACAGCTTTTTGCAAGTGATGTTCGCATAGACCGTGTTGTCATACACGCCAGGATCGCTCGTCCACGGCTCGATCGTCGCCACGCTTCCGTAAAGACGTCGACTCGTGAACACGACCCAAGCATATCCTCCCGAAACCACCGGATTGACCGTCGGTTCGTAGTTCAAGGTCGTGTCGTTGGCGTGGTTGTTCGGACCCGACGGCAGGTAGGGCGTCGCTCCGTCCGCCTCCAAGCCATTCAGCGCGAGAAGCGGCGCGGCGGTGCCAGACGCAAGGTCGGACCACCAGATCTGCGCCTGTGCGCCCTGCCACGTATTGAACGTGTGATTCGCATTTACGAGCTGATAGTGAAACGCCACCGCGTCGTTCGTGGGAAAGAATGACGGAAAGCCGGCACGCTGGCCTCCCGACATGGTCGCGAGGACGCGCAGGTTCGAGAACGACAGCGACGCCACGTCGAAGTCGAGGGCGGCGAGCTGCGTTCCATCGCCGGTAGACGCACCGATTGAGCCGCCCAAGAAGTCGAACGCGACGTGCTTGCCGTCCGGAGAAAAGCCCGGCGTCCCCACAGCAGCGGCCTCGATCCCGGTCGCGGCGATCGGTCCTGCACCGGTTGGCGGGAAGTTGTAGAGCTGCGCGCTGGCCGTCCCCGTGACGCCAAGATCGGCTTGATTGGTCAACGCGAGCGATCCGTCCGGGTAGAGACCAGCCCACGGGAACACGCCGTCGTTGCCTGCGAGGTACGTCTCCGCGTTGCCGTTCTTGAGGTCGTAGCTGGAGGTCTGGGCGTAGTTGTTCCCATGCTCCGCGATCAGCTTGCTGCCGTCCGCCGAGACGACGTGGCACACGCGACATGCGCTCCCGGACGAGTCGCCGTTCGTCCCTGCCACGACCGACGGGCCCGTAGCGCCCTGCGCGATGGAGAGCACCGCGGCACCGAACTGCGCGTTGTGAACGTCGTTGCGATTCGAGTTCTTGACCAGGTTCGTGCCGTAGGAGTTGTAGTACACGGTGCCCGCGAGGCGACCGGGAGCGACCGTCCACGTCTCCGAGATCGGGCCATAGCCGGTCGAGCCCTTCGCGACAGTCAACTTCAGCGTAAGCTGGTCCGGCCCGCCGCTCGGCGTCAGACCGCCGGCGCTGTTCGTCGCCATGTCCCAGACGTCCTGCGGAACGGGCATCCGAATGAACGTGCCCGTCGGCAGGTTCGGAGGCCGACCGAAGGTGCCCGACCAGGAGAACGAACCGCTCGTCGTCACGAGCTCCATCTTGATCGCATCCGCGTCGTTCGTCGCCCAGGACCATTGAACGAGCGGCGCGAGGAGCCCGCGCGGAAAGACGGTCTTATCGTAGGGATACAAGAACGTCAGCGTAGGCTCTGCCATCGGCGAGTTCAGCGCGGCGAGGACGGCGGGGTCCGTCACCGCGCCGCCCAGCCCTTCTCCGCCGACTCCGCCGATGCCGCCGCCCGCCATGAGCTGCGCCGTGTCCATAGTATCCGTCGCGATCTGCTGCGCCTCGGCGGGGTTGTTCGGGTCGCCGCCGTTTTGCTTCGCGGTGAGCTTGACCAGCACCTGGCGGCTCACGTTGTTGCCGCTGTAGCCGGCGATGACGTCGACGATGCCGCCCGTCGTCCCCGTCGGCGCGAAGTCGGCGCCGCTCGAGGGACCCTGCGGGATCGTGCCGATGTTACCTTGATCGACGGTCCAGCCCGCGTTCACGGGGTTGCCGTTCACGGTCGCCGTGTAGT
Source organism: Polyangia bacterium (assembly GCA_036271915.1). Lineage (GTDB taxonomy): Bacteria > Myxococcota_A > Polyangia > Fen-1088 > Fen-1088 > DASZFV01. Next base: position 1,682 of record DATAZS010000382.1, on the reverse strand, counting down.
GGACCGTCGGCGTCGTGCTCCCGGCCTGAACGGTGATCGTCTGGAGCGCGCTCGGCGTGACGTCGAGCGGGCCCTGTGAGCCGCCGCCCGCGCCGGGCCCTGCGCCCGGCCCCGACGACGTGCCCGTGCCGACGAAGGTCGACGCGGAGCCGCCGCCGTTCGCGCTCGCGGTGCTCGTGCCCGCCGACTCGGCGCCCGACCCGGTGAAGCCCTCGTTCCCCGTCGTGCTGCTGCTGCTGCAGGCCATCTGCGCCGAGGCGGCGCCGAGGACGACCGAGACGAGGCCGAACGATCGAAGAGCGCGCGGTACAAGCATGTCGCAAGGATACACCGTCGGTGCGCGGCGCCGCAGCGACGTTTCGGCCCTCCACCGCCCGCGACGCACGGAAGACGCGCTCCGCCGGCGTCGAGGCGCGTCGACCGCGCGACGAAATCACTGACAAACTGGGAACTGCGCGCTCGAGGCCTGGTCTCCCGCCGCGAGGGCGAGGCTCGCGGTCACGACGTCGCCGTTCACGTCGGTGACGCGAACCTGGTAGGGCGCGTCACCGAGGCTGCCGTCGCCGACTTGCCAATAGTTGTACGACTGTCGATCGGCGGACACCCATTGGCCGTCGACGTTCGCCTCGAGTTTGTCGATCGCATACGCGTGATCCTCGACGAGGATCTGATTCCAGTACTGATTCGTCGGCTCCTTGAGCGTGTAGGTCACGTCGGCCGTGGTCGGGCACGCGACGTAGCGCCAGGAGATGGCGCCGACGCTCGCGCCGTTGCCGGTGCCGAGGTAGCCCTCCTGCTCTTCGCCGATCTGGAGGAACGCGTTCTTGCTGAGGTCGATGTGGCCGGGGGTGCACTTCGGGTTCGAGTCGGTCGGGCACTGATCGACGACGGTGATGACGACCTTGCGCGTGCCGTCGCGCGTCACCTCGATGCACGCGCCGCACGTCGCCGAGTTCGCGTAGTCGGCCGTGTTGAGCGCGCCGAAATACTGCCCGTCGCCCGTCGCGACGTGGCCGACGACGTCGGGGTCGGTGCCCGTGATCGGGAAGCTGCAGTTCACCGCCGTGGAGCCCATCGCGAACGTGTAGAAGGTCACCGAGCCGTCGTCGCTCGTGTACTCGGGGCCGGGGCTCCCGCACGCGCCGCCGCTGGTGCCCGTGCTCGCGCTCGCGCTCGCGCTCGTGCTCGTGCTCGTGCCCGTGCTCGTGCTCGTGCTCGTGCTCGTGGTCCCCGCACCGGCGCCGGTCGACGCGCCGTCGCCGTTGCTGGCCCCGCCTCCGCCGCCGGAGTCGCTCGACGAGCACGCGAGGATCGAGAGCGAAGCCCAGACGAGGAGGAGCGTGACGCCGCGCATCCCCTTTGAATATCAGCTCTCAGTGGAGGGTGTACCAGCGCCCGTCGTGCTCGACCTTGGGCACCTCGACGTCGCCGCGCGCGCGGCGCCTCGAGAGGGCGCCCTTCGCCATCGCGTCGGACACGGCGGCGCGCGAGCGGGAGCGCGGCGCGTCGGTCGTCGACCTCGGGTCGCGCAGGGCCACGAGCTCCACGGCGCGCGCGCGGCGGGGCGCGCGGAGCCGACGGATGACGACGGTCGCCGCGACGACGAGCCAGAGCAGCCCGCCGGCGAGCAGCGCGGGCAGGAAGCCATAGCGGCGCGCGACCTCCTTGCGCCACGCGAGCTC
>DATAZS010000381.1:0-4924 GCA_036271915.1 Polyangia bacterium | reverse complement strand
CGACCTGGGACATCGACCAGGTCAGGCGCGTCGCGAGGCGATTCAAGATCACGCCAAGCGCCACGGCGACCCGACTTCGCGAGTCTGGGTTCATGGATTGGCCGGCCTACGAGCGATGGCGCGTCGCATGGAATGACCACGTGGCCACTCTGCCGCCGCGTCGCGGAGGCATCGCCACCCCGGCGCAGAAGGCCGTCAACAAGGCCGGGCGGCCGTTCGCGCAGTTGGTGCTCGAGGCCCTTTCAGCGAATCGACTGACCGCCGTCGAGGCTTCACGCTACCTCGACCTGAGGTTCGAGCACTTCGACAAGCTGCGCCAGCATCTGTCTACCAGCCCTGGCGACATGGCGCTCGATGACTGACTCGACCGGCGTCATCTACTCGATCGACACCAGCTCGCTGATGGACTGGCAGGCTCGGTACTATCCGATCGACGTCTTTGTCGGCCTGCCGCCTCAGGTCGACAGCCTCGGGACCACGGGTCGACTTCTTGCCGTCGCCCTGGTCGAGGAGGAGGTCCGTGTGATCGGGACGGCGGACATGGCCAAATGGTTGAAGGACCGCAAGGACATCATCGTGCCGACGGCCGCGGTGCTGGCGGAGGCGCAAGCGATCCAAAACCAGTTCACGGGCCTTCGAGATCCTAAGGCAGAGTTCGAAGAGGCCGACCCGTACGTCATCGCCCTCGCGAAGCAACGAAACGGAATCGTCGTGACGCAAGAGACTCCGGCCGCGGAGAAAAGAAACCCGAAGCGAACCCACTTCATCCCCGACGTCTGTCGCGAGCTTGGCATCCCGTGCATCAGCCTCATCGGCCTCATGCGCCGTGAGGGCTGGCGATTTTGAACCCATGACGACAAGCGCTCTCGTTCAGAAGCTCTGGAACTATTGCAACATCCTGCGAGACGACGGGCTGTCGTACGGCGACTACGTCGAGCAGCTCACGTTCCTGTTGTTCTTGAAGATGGCCGACGAGCAGAGCCGGCCGCCGTTCAACAAGCCGTCCGCGGTACCCGCGGCCTACGCGTGGCCGAGCCTGCTCAAGCGTGACGGCGACGAGCTGGAGGCCCACTACCGCCACCTCCTTGAAGAGCTGGGCACGAAGAAGGGGATGCTCGGCACGATCTTCCGCAAGGCCCAGAACAAGATTCAGGATCCCGCGAAGCTGCGGCGGCTCATCGTCGATCTGATCGACAAGGAGCAGTGGTCCAGCCTGTCGTCCGACCTGAAGGGTGACGCCTACGAAGGCCTGCTCCAGAAGAACGCCGAGGACGTCAAGGGCGGCGCTGGCCAGTACTTCACGCCGCGCGCGCTGATCGCAGCCATGGTCGAAGTGATGGCGCCGCAGCCGGGGCAGACCGTGTGCGATCCCGCGTGCGGAACCGGCGGCTTTCTGCTCGCGGCCCACGACTACATCGCCAAGCGATCCGACCTGACCCGCACCGACAAGAAGCTGTTGAAGTCAGGAACGCTGTTCGGCATCGAGCTGGTCGACGGCGTGACCCGGCTCTGCGCAATGAATCTGCTGCTTCACGGGATCGGCGCTGGCACAGACGACGAGCTGCCAGTCGTCACCAAGGACACGCTGGCCGGCAAGCACGGCGAGTACGACGTGGTCCTGGCCAACCCGCCCTTCGGCAAGAAGAGCAGCGTCACGATCGTCAACGAGGAAGGTGATCAGAAGCGCGAGAGCCTGGTCATCAATCGCGACGACTTCTGGTCGAGCACGAGCAACAAGCAGCTCAACTTCCTGCAGCACATCTTCACGATCCTCAAGCAGCACGGCCTCGCCGCCGTCGTGCTGCCCGACAACGTGCTCTTCGAGGGCGGGGCCGGCGAGACCATTCGCCGCGAGCTCTTGAAGCAGGCCGACGTTCACACGCTGGTGCGTCTGCCGACAGGAATCTTCTACGCGCAGGGCGTGAAGGCGAACGTCCTCTTCTTCGATCGAAAACCGGCCCAGGAGAAGGCCTGGACGAAGAAGCTCTGGATCTATGATCTGCGCACGAACCTACACTTCACGCTCAAGGAGAACCCGCTCAAGCGCGCCGACCTGGATGACTTCGTGGCGTGCTATCGGCCGAAGAACCGCCACGATCGCAAGGAGACGGAGCGCTTCAAGGCCTTCGCCTACGAAGATCTGCTCAAGCGCGACAAGGTGAACCTGGACATCTTCTGGCTGAAGGACGAGAGCCTGGAAGAGAGCGCAAATCTGCCAGCGCCTGAGGTCATCGCCCAGGACATCGCAGAGGATCTCCAGGCCGCCCTCGAACAGTTTGCGACGATCGCGGAGGACCTCAAACTTTGAATCTCGGCTGAGCGCCGAGGTCTCAGTACGTCAGGCCGAAGCCGAACTTGAACAGCGGCGCGTACGGCGTCGCCGAAAAGATGAGCTGATCCTGGGCGTCGGTCGTGGGCCAGGTGTGCGAGAGCTTGGCCGTCGGGTGGTAGTCGCCGAAGAGGACGTCTGCGACGCCGTCGCCCTCGGTGCCCGGGAGCCACGCCGCGATCCACGCGTCGCCGTCGGTCAGGTGATCGGAGATGAGGACGGGACGGCCGCTCATGACGATCGCGACGACCTTCTTGCCCGACATGCGCGCCGTGTGCAGCAGCGTGAAGTCCGCCGCGGGCAGCGTGTTGACCGACTGCTTGTCGCCCTCGAACTCGGCGTAGGGCGGCTCGCTGAGCACGATGACGATCGCGTCGGCCGTCGTCATGTCGGTCACGACGGTCGCGACCTTGCCGATGGCGGCCGAGATCGTCGTGCCCGTCGTGAGGTGGCCCGAGCCCTGCCACGCGACCGTCCAACCGCCGCACTGATTGTCGAGGCTGTTGGCGCCGCTGCCGCCCACGTAGACCTTCGCCGTCTTCGGCAGCGGCAGCACGGCGCTCGTGTTCTGCAGCAGCACCATCGATTCGCGCACGGCCTGGCGCGCCACCGTGCGGTGATCGGCCGAACCGACGCTGGCCGCGAGCGTCGTGTCGCGCTTCCACCCGAAGAGGCCGGCCTGACACTTCGTCTCGATGATGCGCGTCGCCGCGTCGGTGATGCGCGCGTCGGTGATGGCCGTCGCCGTGTTGATCGTGTTGATCGCGCCTTTCCAGTCGGACGGTTGCATGAGCATGTCGACGCCCGCGTTGATGGCGCCGACGATCGTCGCGCCCTTCGACTCGGTCGCGGCGTTCCAGTCCGTCGAGACGAAGCCGGCGAACTTCTCCGTGCCCTTGAGGACGTCGGTGATCATGTGGCTGCTCACCGTGAGGCTGGTCCCGTTCCAACTCGCGTCGCTGACCATGACCGAACCAAGGCCCGCGCCGAGCGCGCCGATGTAGGGGCCGACGCCCACCTTGATCATCGTGGGCTCGTCGATCGTGATGTTGCCGCGATCGACGACGCCACCCTTGTTCGACGTCCCCGGCATCGCCTGACCGTCGCCGGCCCAGTGCTTGCTGCATCCCACGAGCCCCGGCATGCCCGTGCCCAGACCGTTCGCGCCTTGCAGGCCCATCGTCGCCGCGGCGACGAACGTGTTGGCGACGGTCGGATCTTCGCTGAAGCTCTCGTAGACGCGGCCCCACTGATCGTCCCACGACACGCCCGCGAACGGCGCGAAGGTCCAGTTGAGGCCCGCGGCCGCGCCCTCCATGGCCGTGATCTGCGTGGCCTTCTGAACGAGGGCGGGATCGTTGCTGCCGCCGAGGCCGGCGTTGTGCGGGAAGATCACGGTGCCGATCGCCGTGTTGTTGCCGTGGACGGCGTCCGCGCCGACGAGGAACGGGATCTGGTGCGTCGTCTGCGCGGCGGCGGCGATGAAGGTATCGAGGTACGTACCCCACGCGGCGACGCTGCTGCCGCCGGGCGGAACGTAGCCGCCGGGCGCGAACACGGCGCCGGGCGCCAGCGTCTTGACGTCGGCGACCGTCGCCGAATCGATGGGCGCCATCACCATCTGCGCTGCCTTCTCGGCGCGGGTCATCTGGCCGATGAGCGTCGTCGTCATCGATTTGCAGGTGTCGCTGGGCCAGGACACCGTCGGGATCGAGAACGCGCCCGAGCCAGCGGAGCCCGTCGCACCAGCGCTGCCCGCACCCGCCGAGCCGGTCGCGCCCGCGGAGCCGTTTCCGGCCGAGCCGGTCGCGCCGGCGGAGCCCGAGGTGCCTGCGCTGCCGGTCGCGCCCGCCGAGCCCGAGGTGCCCGCGCTGCCGGTAGCGCCCGCCGAGCCCGTCGCGCCCGCCGCGCTGCCCGCGCCCGCGGAGCCCGACGCGCCCGCCGAAGCTCCGTTGCCCGCCGATCCCGTGGCGCCTCCGCCGCCGCTCGAGCAGCCGAGGGCGAGCGCCGTGGACAGGGAGATCGTGCAGAAGGAAAGCGAAGCTCGTGCGCGCATGGAATCCTCCGAGGGGCGAGTGCGAATGCCGCGAGTATAGAGCACGGTTTTCGCGGCACGGGTCAGCGGGCCGCACGAATTGATGCACCGTTCGTGCGATCGCTGCATCAAGGGTGCGTCGGCTGATCGATCAGGCGGCCGTCGCGCAACGTGAGCACGCGACGCGCGAGCGCGCGCGCGAACGGCGCGTCGTGCGTCACGAAGAGCAACGCGAGGCCGCCTTTGCACAGATCACTCAGCAGCGCGACGAGCTCGCCGACGCGCGCGCCGTCGAGGGCGCTCGTCGGCTCGTCCATGAGCAGCGCCTCGGGATCGAGCGCGAGGGCGCGCGCGATCGCGGCGCGCTGCTGCTCGCCGCCCGACAGCTGATGCGGCCGCGCGTCGGCGCGCGCCGCGATGCCGACGCGGTCGAGCAGCGCGCGCGCCTGCACCTCGGCCTCACGGCGCGCGCGTCGCGCGACGTGCACGGGCGCTTCGATGATGTTCTCGAGCACCGTGAGGTGCGGGAAGAGGTGCAGCTGCTGGAAGACGAAGCCCAC
>DATAZS010000380.1:0-2206 GCA_036271915.1 Polyangia bacterium | reverse complement strand
AGGAACGCGAGCACCGCCGCGTGACGCTCCTCGGTCGGCCGTGCCAGCACGACGACCTCGCGGGCGCGGCGCGGCGAGAGCACGAAGCCCTGTCTGGTCGCGTCGATCTTGGCGAGAGAGCGAAGCAGCCGGCGCAAGCGTCCAATCTCCACGCGCAACCGCGCGCGATGGGACGCGTCGGCGTGCTTCGCGCCGAATGCCCGGGCGAGCAGCACGTCGCGCGCGACGTCGCCGGGCCATGCCTCGCCGAGCGCACGCGCGAGCGCGAACAGCACCGGACGCGTGGCGAGGAGCACGATCACGCCGCGCTCGCGCACGAGATTGCGGCAGGCATCGATGACGAGCGCCTTCGAGGCGAGCAGCGTCTCGACGTCGGCGAGCGTGAGCGGGCGCTCGTCGCGGCGCGCGATCAGCCGCGCCACCGGCGTGTCGAGGACCTCGAAGGCCTGCTCGACCTCGGCGGCAAGCGCCGGAATGCGCGCCCAGCGCGCGGCTTCCTCGGCGCGCGCCAGTGCGGCGTGCGCGGTCGCGGCGTGGACGCGCCGCATGGCGATGCCGGCGACCGCGAGCTCATGGATGGCGCGCAGCGCCGGCGTCAGCGCCGCGAGATCGATCTCGGCAAGCTTGCGCTCGGCGTCGTCGAGGTGCCCGATGAGGAGCAGGCGGCGTGCCTCCAGATGGCGCGCATGGGCGGCGTTCGTCCGGTCGCCATGCGCCGCGAGCGTCGCCGCCGCGATGGCGAGCGCCTTCGCGGGCCAAGCGAGATCGCGCGACGCGAGCGCGATCTCGGCTTCGACGACGACGCATCGGGCGCGGGCAGTCGCCTCGCGTGCGCCGAAGGCGCGGGCGGCGCGTCGCACCAGAGCTCGCGCGCGCTCGAGATCGCCGAGCTGGGCCAGCGCGACGCCGCGCAGCGCAAGTGCCGGCGCATCCTCGCGCAGCGCCACGCGGTTGAGCGCGCCGAGCGCATCGCCCACCGCGAGGGCGCGCGCGGCGGCGGTGATCAGCGAGTCCATCGAAATCCCGTCACACTTGTCACTCCCGCGAGGTCGAGGTCCGATCCTAAGTGTAGCGCGTCACGATGGACACAAAACGGAGAATGACCATGACGACTCACAAGATCGGAACTCGCGAACAGTGGCTCGCGGCGCGGCTCGACCTGCTCGACGCCGAAAAGGCGCTGACGCGGCAGGGCGACGAGCTCGTGCAGCGGCGACAGGAACTGCCGTGGGTGCGGGTCGACAAGGACTACGGCTTCGACACCGAGGAGGGGCGGGCCCCGCTCGCCGGTCTGTTTCGGGGGCGCTCCCAGCTTCTCGTCTATCATTTCATGTTCGGGCCGGACTACAAGGCGGGCTGCATGTCGTGCTCGTCGATCGCCGACGGCTTCAACGGCGTCGCGGTACATCTCGCAAACCACGACGTGATGCTGTGGGCCGCGTCGCGCGCGCCGTTGCCCAAGCTGCTCGCGTTTCGGCAACGGATGGGCTGGACGTTTCCGTGGGCGTCGGCACAGAGCGGCGACTTCAACTACGATTTCAACGTCTCGATCACCGAGGAGCAGCAGCGCAGCGGCGGCAGCGAATACAACTACCGCCGCGGCGGCCACGCCATGACCGGCGCGGCGCTGCCGCCGGTCGTTCTCGACAATGCCGCCGGCGCGGGCGCCGAGCCCGCCGCCTATGTGCGCGAGCGGCCGGGCCTGAGCGCCTTCGTGCTGGAGGACGGCATCGTCTATCACACCTATTCGACCTATGCGCGCGGGCTCGATGGGCTCTGGGGCATGTATCAGTGGCTCGATCGCGCCCCCAAGGGCCGCAACGAGCAGGGCGTATGGTGGCGGCACCACGACAGCTACGAGAAAGCGGCGTGATGATCGGCACGCGCGATGACGCTGCGCGCCGCAATCATGCGGCGTCCGGGGCGATTGGTTGGCTCGGCCTTGCGGCCGCGCCAACTTTCGCGATCATGGCGCTGGTGAGCTGGCGGTTCGGCGCGGATACGGACACGATGTGCGCCGTCCTGCATGGCGGGTCGCCGCTGAGCGGCATGACGGCCATGTACGTGCTGATGAGTGCGTTTCATGGGGCGCCGTGGTTGACGCTGATCTTGCGCGACGCGTAGCCCGGGTGAGCGAAGCGACACCCGGAACTTTGGTTGCGTGTTTCGGCGCGGATCCCGGGTGTCGCTTCGCTCACCCGGGCTA
>DATAZS010000379.1:0-3811 GCA_036271915.1 Polyangia bacterium | reverse complement strand
GCGACAGCCCTTTGCGAGCACGTCGGCCTCGAGCAGGGCGCGCATCCAGAGCGCCCAGTCCTCGCCGCCCATGACCTTGCGCGTGGCCTCGACGTCGGCGTCGGTCGCGGGCGCGATGTCGACGGTCTGCACCTGGTCGTTGCCGAGGCCGATGCTCTTGCTGATGAACGGCGCGCCGATGGGCTTGAGCACCGACGCGTGCGTGACGCCCGTCTTCGGATCCGTGCGCTTCGGGCTCGCGAGGCTGTAGACGACGCTCTCGAGCTTGGCGCCGCGCTTCTTGAGCAGATCTATCGTCTGCGCCTTGATCTCGTCGGTGTACGCGTCGCCGTTCACGAACGCGACGTCGTGCCCCGTCTCGCGCGAGAGGCGGCCGAACGCCGCGAGGTTGTACCAGCCGGCAGACGCCGTCCGATCGCCGTGCGGGGCGCGCTCGTAGGCCACGCCCACGGCGCGCGCGCCGTAGCCGAACACCGTCGTCGCGAGGCTCGACAGGCCATAGCCCGTGCTCGCGCCCACGACGAGCGCGTGCCCGATGCCGCCTGGCGCGTCCTTCGCGTACGCCTTCGCGACGTCGACCTGTGACTGGATGTTGCGCGCGCAACCCTCCGGGTGGGCATTGAGGCAGATGAACCCGCGAATGCGCGGCGCGACCGTCTGAAGAGCCATGGCGGATTTTTCTGCCAGGGGACGCGGGGGCAGTCAAGCGCCCGCCCCGCGGGGCTTGCAGGCGCGGAGGCGATGTTTAGCTTTGAGGCATGGATCCCAAGCGAATGAAGCGAATCATCGTCGCGACGGATTTTTCGGAGCTGTCCAACGAAGCCGTCGAGACCGCCGTGGCGTTGGCGCACGAGTCCGGCGCGATCGTGGACCTCGTGCACGTCGCGACGGAGATCGTCTACGCCGTGCCGCCGCCCATGGACGTCCTCAGTGTGCCCGTAGACATGCCGTCAGTCGTGCGTGCGGCGGCGGCGCGGCTCGCCAAGGAGGAGGATCGCGTGCGCGACCTCGGCGTCATATGCGAGGGCAACGTGCTCGTGGGCCGGGCCGAAACGCAGATCGTCGATCACGCCGACAAGACGCGCTCCGATCTCATCGTTCTGGGCACGCACGGACGGACGGGGCTCGGCCACGCGCTCATGGGCAGCACGGCCGAGAAGGTCGTCCAGCACGCCCACTGCCCCGTGCTGACGGTGCCGCAACGGCAGCCGCCGCGCGCGGCGTGACGCTACTTGACGAGGCCGCTCACGAACTCGAGGAAGCCGGCCGGCGTCTCGTAGACGAACGTGAAGCGGCCCATCGTGATCTGCTCGCCGCCGCACAGGGGCACGGAGCTGCCGCGCTCGAGGGGCGCGCCGTTCAGTGACGTGCCGTTCGTCGAGCCGCAATCGGAGACGCTCATCATCCCGTCCTTGATCTCGAAGGTGCAGTGGCGCTTCGAGATCGAGTACTCGGGGATGCTGACGTCGTTCTCCGACGTGCGTCCGACGACGACGGGCCCTGCGGGCGCGTGCGGCGCCTTCTCGATAGGGAAAACACGGTGCACGAGCGCGAGGCTCGGGCGATGTTTGCCTGACGCCTTCAAGGAAGTCATGCGCGTCACCTCGTCGGTCTCGGCGCGCTTGCCGCGCGTCGCCCGGCCCGTGACGATGAGGACGGGCGCGCCGTGGCGCTTGCGGAAGGCGACCTCGCCGACGCGCTTGAGCTCCTGCACGAAGTCATCGACGTGCCCCGCCGCCATCTCCACTAAGGGATAGCACCCGGTCCCACGCCGGTCCAACCGGCTGGGGGTTCGTCAGGTCGCGGTCGGCTTGTCGGTCGGCTTCTCCTCCGGCTTCTCCGCCGGCTCGTCGGTGCCGGCCTTGGCTTGCTCGGCCTCTTGCTCGGCGACCTTGCGGTGCACCTCGGCCATGTCGAGCGCCTTCACCTTCTCGACGAGATCGTCAAGCGCCGGGCCGGGCATCATGCCGGGGCGCGCGAACACGAGCACCTGATCGCGGAAGATCATGAGCGTCGGGATCGAACGAATCTCGAACGTCGCCGCGAGCTCCTGCTCGGCGTCGGTGTCTATCTTGCCGAAGACGACATCGGCGTGCTTGTCGGCGGCCTTCTCGTAGATGGGCGCGAACGCGCGGCACGGCCCACACCACGTCGCCCACCAATCGATGAGCAAAATCCCGGGTTTTTCGACGTGTTCTTGAAAGTTCTGCGCCGTGAGCGTCACCGTGGACATCGCGTTTTCTCCTCGGACCAGTATACAGATCTGATGCCGTCGCCCACTTCGCGTTACGCTGCCGGCCGTGATTGAGGTCGCCCAGCTCTCGAAGACCTATCGGGTTCACAAGCGCGCGCCCGGCGTCGGCGCCGCGCTGCGCTCCGTGCTGCGCCGGCACTACGAGGACGTGAAGGCCGTCGACGGGCTGTCGTTCAAGATCGCCGACGGCGAGCGCGTCGGGTTCCTCGGGCCCAACGGCGCCGGCAAGACGACGACGCTCAAGGTGCTCGCGGGCCTGCTGCACCCGACGTCGGGCGACGTGCGCGTGAGCGGGTTCGTGCCGCACACGCGCGATCCGCGCTTCCTCAAGATGATCACGCTCGTCATGGGGCAAAAGCAGCAGCTGCTGTGGGACCTGCCGCCGTCGGAGACCTACGCCATGAACCGCGCGATCTACGACGTGCCGCGCGCCGAGGCCGACGAGACCGTGCGGTCCCTCGTCGAGCTGCTCGAGATCGGCGACCTCGTGCGCAAGCCGACGCGGCAGCTCTCGCTGGGCGAGCGCATGAAGTGCGAGCTCGTCGCGGCGCTGCTGCACAAGCCGCGCGTGCTGTTCCTCGACGAGCCGACGATCGGCCTCGACGTCGCGATGCAGGCCAAGATGCGCGAGTTCATCCGCGACTACAACGCGCGCTACGGCGCCGCCGTGCTGCTGACGAGCCACTACATGGACGACGTCGTCGCGCTGTGCCCGCGCGTCGTCGTCATCGATCGCGGGCGGCTCATCTACGACGGCGATCTCAAGGAGCTCGTGCGGCGTGTGCGGCCCGACAAGCGCGTCACGATCCGCCTCGCGCAGCCCGCGACGCGCGAGGCGCTCGAGAAGCTCGGCGAGCCGCAGATCTCGGGCGCGCCGCAGGTCTCGGGCGCGCCGCAGGTCTCGGGCGACGGCACGCAGATCGTCCTCACGGTGCCGGGCGCGAAGCTGTCGGGCGTCGTGCGCGACGCGCTCGCGGCGCTGGCCGTCGTCGATCTGAACATCGAGGATCCGCCGCTCGAGGAGGTCATGCGCGAGCTCTTCGCGAGCCACCCGAAGGACGGGCGCGACGAGGCGCGCGCGCGCGGATGAGCGCCGCCGTCGCCGCGCCGCGCGTCTCGGGCCTGCGGCACGCGGCGCGCGCCTTCCCGACGTTGTTCCGCGTGGGCCTCGTCGAGATCATCGCCTACCGTGCCGAGTTCCTCGTCTGGATCCTCACGACGAACATGCCGCTCGTGCAGCTCGCCGTGTGGCTGGCCGTGGCCGCCGACGGCCCCGTGGGCCGCTTCGACGCGCACCAGTTCACGGCCTACTACCTGTCCGTCCTCACGGTCCGCCTGCTCACGAGCACGTGGCTCGTGTGGCAGCTGTCGATGGAGATCCGCGACGGCACGCTGTCGTCGCGCCTGCTACGGCCCATCCACCCGCTGCTCGCGTACGCCGCGCAGCACCTCGCGGGCGTGCCCATGCGCGCGCTCGTCGTGTCGCCCATCTTCGCCGTCATGGCCTACGCGGCGGGCGACAAGCTCGCGCTGCGCAGCCCGGCGGTCGTCGGCCTG
>DATAZS010000378.1:0-7165 GCA_036271915.1 Polyangia bacterium | reverse complement strand
TACGCGCCGCAACCCGCGCCCGCGAACGAGAAGAGCGCCGGTGCCGTTGACGCCGCGGCGCCGAAGGCCGACGACAGCCAGAGGCTCGGCGCGCGCAAGCACGGGCTCGACGTCGTGACGACATACGGCGCCGTGCTCCTCGAGTCGGCCGGGCTCACCGCGCTGCTCGCCGTGCTGAGCTTCCCGCTCGCGGCCGCGATCGGCCTCCTCGTCGCGCTCGGGCGCCTCTACGGCCCGCGCTGGCTCGGCGCGCCGCTCGCGCTCTACGTGGAGTTCCTGCGCGGCACGCCCGTCATGCTCCAGCTCTACTTCGTCTTCTTCTTCCTGCCCGAGGTCGGGATCGATTTGCCGCCCCTCGCGTGCGGCGTCGTCGGGCTCGCCGTGAACTACTCGGCGTACGAGTCCGAGATCTACCGCGCGGGCCTCCAGGCCGTGCCGCCCGGGCAGATGGAGGCGGCGCTCGCGCTCGGCATGTCGCGCGTGAAGGCGCTCCGCCACGTGGTCGTCCCGCAGGCGGTGCGCCTCGTCATCCCGCCGGTCGTGAGCGACTTCATCGCGCTCTTCAAGGACACGAGCGTCTGCTCGGTCATCACGCTGGTCGAGCTGACGAAGCGGTTCAGCGTGCTCTCGCAGTCCACGCAGGCGACCGTCGAGCTCATGCTCATGACGGCCGCGCTCTACCTCGCGATGAGCTACCCGCTGTCGCTCGTCGCGCAACGCATCGAGAAGAGGCTCGGAACGGAGGTGCGCACGTGATCCACGTCGTCGATCTGCACAAGAGCCACGGCGACCTCGCCGTCCTCAAGGGCATCACGCTCGAGGTCGACAAGGGCGAGGTGCACGTCGTCGTCGGCCCGTCGGGCGGCGGCAAGAGCACGTTCCTGCGGTGCGTGAACGGCCTCGAGCGCTTCGACGCGGGCGAGATCATCGCGTGCGGCGTCAAGCTCGACGCGAAGACCGACGCGCGCCGCGACGCACAGAAGCTCGAGGGGCTGCGGCGCAGGGTCGGCTTCGTGTTCCAGCAGTTCAACTTGTTCCCGCACATGACCGCGCTCGAGAACCTCGTCGCCGCGCCGACGCTCGTGCTCGGCGAGTCGCGGGCCGCGGCCGAGGCGCGCGCGCACACGCTGCTCCTCCGCATGGGGCTCGAGGGCAAGGCCGCGTCGCGCCCGTCGCAGCTCTCTGGCGGGCAGCAGCAGCGCGTCGCCATCGCGCGCGCCCTCATGATGAAGCCCGAGGTGATCCTCTTCGACGAGCCGACGAGCGCGCTCGACCCGCTCATGGCCGCCGAGGTGCTCGCCGTCATGACCGAGCTCGCGAAGGGCGGACAGACGATGATCGTCGTCACGCACTCGATGGGCTTCGCGCGGGGCGTCGCCACGCGCGTGCACCTCTTCGCCGGCGGGCTCGACGTCGAGTCCGCCCCGCCCGAGCGGTTCTTCGGCGCTCCCGAGCACCCCGAGACGAGGCGGTTCCTCGCCCACGTGTCCTGAGCGCGTCGGCTCGCGCGAAGCCGTCAGCTCGCCGCGCGGCGACGGCGGCGAGCGAAGGCCAGCGCGATCAGGGCAAGGGCGGCGGTGCGCGCGCTGGCGTCGCCGATCGAGCCCGCCACGAGGCAGCCGCAGCCGCCATCGCTCGCGCCCGGGATCGCCGCGTCCCCGCCGCCGCCCGTCGTCGCCGCTTGCCCGCCCCCGGCGCCGGTCGCCGACGCCGACGCGCCGGGACCGCTCGACGACGCGGGGCCCGTGGCCGTCGTCGCCGCGCCGCCCGTCGCGCCAGCGCCGGTCGTGGTCGCCGCGCTCGCCCCACCTGCGCCCGTCGCCGCGCTGGTCGTCGACGCCCCGCAGCCCGCGCCGACGCACGACGCCGCGAGATCGTCGAGCGGGTGAGGGTACGTGTACGACGCGTACGTGTACGTGACGGGGCACCCCGCGGCGACGTCGGCCGCCGACTCGCACTTGACCCAGCTCACCGGCGCCGCGTCCGTCACGACGACGTCGCACACGTTGCCGGGGTGGGTGCAGCTCGTCGGCGTCGCGCCCTCCTCGGTGCCGTTCGTGTAGGTCAGGCTCTCTTGGATGCTCTGCGTCGCGCCGTCGATGGCCGAGGTGTTGCCCCACACATAGATGGGGCTGTTGGTGATCTCGTGGATGCCCGTGCCGACCTGGGTGGGGATCGGATAAGGCCCCGTGCACGTGTCGCTCGATCCTGGGCAGTCGGGTCCGAACTGCGCCGAGGGAGCGGCGTCCTGACAACCGGGCGGCTCGGCGGCGATGTTCTCGAACACGACGCCCGAGCCGCCGCGGAACTGCCAGAACGCGGCGAGCGGGTGGGCGGATCCGTTGATGTGATACGTGTTGTCGTAGATCTCCGCCCATCGCCCGCCGAGGCCGCCCTGGTGCACGTCGTTCGCCTCGAAGGTGAGCGTGTTGTACCGGAACACGAAGCGCGCGCCGTAATAGGACTCCTCGGCCGAGGTGTCGAACATCGGGCTCAGGTTCGTGAACACGTTGTTCTCGAGGAACACCATGTTCGGGCCGCCCGGCGCGATGTCGTCCGTCCACCCGCCCGTCAGCGCGGGGTCGCCCGTGCCGATGAGGTGAACCACCTCGTCCGCGCCGTTCGTCGTCGTGAAACTGTTGTGGTCGATCAAGCCCGGACCAAGGCCGGAGACGCCGAGCAGCGTCACCGGGCCGCCTGCGCTCCCGTCGTCCTCGAGCGTGTTGTCGTACAAGCGGAACGGCGCGTTGAACGGCGCGCTCGAGGTCTCGATCGCGATCGGATAGGCGCCGTTCACGAACCCGTTGTGGAAGGCGAAGCCGTGCAGGGTCATTCCGGCTGAGGCCTTCGTCTTCAAGGACAGTCCACCGCCCGCGCCGAACGTGATCGACGCGGCGCCCCCGCCCTCAAGCGTGACGCCGCCCGTGAACGTGAGCGTCGTCGTCCACGTGCACGCGCCGGGCGGGACGCGCACGACGTCGCCGTCGTTCGCCGACGCGAGCGCGGTCGAGAGGTCCGCGACGGAGCACGACGCCGCGTCGATGTTGTCCGCGCGCGCGGCGCCAGCAGCAGCGAACACCGAGAGCGCCGTCGCTCCGCCCAAGACGCCGGCGCCGAGCCTGTGCGTCGCCGAGCGTGACCAGGCGAGGGCGGGCATGCGGCCGAAGAAGGGATCAGGCGACATGCGTCCGATGTTACCGGGCGCGGAGGCCGAGCGTCGTCGTTCCGGGCACGTGTCGCCCCGCGCGTCACCTCGAGCGTCGTCCGCGCGGCAGAGTTCGCTGAGTCTTCGCGGCATGCTCGCTGCTTGGGGCGCGCGCATGCACAAGAACACCGCGCTCGCCGCGTCGATCGCTCTCCTGTTCGCGCTGCCGGCCTGCGCGCCCGAAGTGCTGCCGCCCGCCGCCGTCCCGTCGCGCGAGGTGCCCCGCGTCGCCATGCCCGAGTCGCCGCCCGCGCCGGACCACGGCCGCGTCATCCTCGACGCGCCGTCGCGCCCCGCCTCGGTGGCGCGGCTCACCGGCACCGGCACGGGCACGACGCCGCGCGGCTATGCCCTGACGGTCGACACGCACAAGGACATCTGTCGCGCGACGCCGTGCGTGGTCGACCTCAAGAAGGGCCCGCAGACGCTCCTCTTCACGCCCGTCGGCGACCCCGATCACGTCGACCAGGTCCAGGTCGACGTCGGCGACGCGCCGCTCGTCGTGCGCCACGAGAACGCCGCGACCGACGTCCCGCGCGCGCACGACACGGCCGTGATCTTCGCCATCGGCGGCGCGGGGTTGATCGGCGTCGGCGCCGTCGCCACCGCGGCAGGCGCGGCGATGGCCAGCGCAGCGGACGACAAAGGCCTCTCCGGGAGCCGCAACGTCGAAGACACGGGCATCGGCACCCTGATCGGCGGCGGCGTGTTCGTCGTCGGCGGGCTCATCGCGCAGGCGCTCATGCGCGGCACCATGCGCGACGGCGCGACGACGCAGTTCACCTTGCCCGGAGCCGCATCTGCACAGCCGATCGCGAGCGGGCCCCCTGCGCTGCTGCGGTTCTGAGCGCTCGCACGGGCGTGCATCGCAGCGATAGGGCGCGCCTATGGTGAGCGGGCTGGCGCGTGAGCGCGTCGTGCACAGAGTTGTGGCCATGACTTCATCCCCTCTCTTCATCGCCGCGTTCGTCGTCCTCACTGCATCGCTCGCAGGTTGTAGCTCGGATGCCTGCGAGAGCTGTTGCACCGCCGCAGACAGCGGCGCGCTCGTCGAGACGAGCCAAGTGGGCACGAGCGCCAGCGGTCAGATCCTCGTCGCGGTCGGCGAGTCGACCGACGGCTGCGACCCGGGGCCGGACGTGTCGCTCGCGTGGGACGCGACGACGGACGCGGTGGTCATCGGCGGAGACGCCGACCCGATCCAGACGGTTATGCCCCCCGACGCTGACGGAGCATTCGACTTCCCGAACGTCGGCGTGACCATCACCCAGACCGCCGACGGGGCGATGAAGACCTACACGTTCTCGGCTCCGAGGCGCGGGGTGACGCTCGTCGACGTCGTTGGCTGCTTCGCCACGGGCTCGGGCGTGGACTGCAAATGACGCACTGGGCGCGCGGTGCGAGGGACGAGCGCCGCGCCTCCCCGAGTCTAGCGAGCCTCCCCGACGAGCGGAGTCAGCGGCAGCAGATCATCGTCGGGTTGCCCGTCGGGACGACGGCGCCCGTCGGTTCGCCGCCGTCGCAACCGTTCAACGCCGCGGCCCCCGGCGTGCCCGACAGGGCGGCGGTTCCGCTGTCGAACACGTTGAGGACGACGGCGCACGCGCCGCTCACGTTGACCTTCGTGCCGCTGCAGCCGCTCTGGTCCCACACGTCGACCGAGCCGCCCGAGCACGTGACGTCGCACGCGCACGCCGTGCAGGCGCGCTGATCGTCGCCGTCGTCGTATGGCGCCGCGAACGCGGTGGTCCCGGCGGGGCACGTCGTCGCACCCTCGAGTTCGAAGCAGAGCGGCGACGCGCTCGGCACGCACGCCGCGCCCGTGTCACAGCCCGCGCCGCCGCCCTCGGGGTAGGGCGCCGGGCACGTGAAGATCGCCGACGTCCACGCGGGCGCGGGCGTCACCACGCCGCCCGACGTCGAGCAGCCCATCCCGGAGCCGGGCGAGGAGAGCAAGCACGAGCCGACGAGGTTCGACCCACCAGGCACGCTCTGGTCATGGCACGTCGCCGCGTTTTGGACCGTGAATGCGGCCGTCGTGTCGCAGGCGTCGGTGTCGGTCCAGCACGTGACGTCGGGCGCGGTGCACGTCGCGGCGCCGACGTCGCACTGGCACGCGTCGCACGTCGGCGCGCCCGCGGGCCCCTCGAAGCGCGTGGTGGCGGCGCTCCCGTCGTCGCACGTCGGCGGAGCGTCGCCGGGCGCGCCGCGCGTCGCGATCACAGGCGCCCAGCCCGCGGGGATGGGCACGCACACGTCGGCGCACGTGCCGTCGCCGCCAGTCCCGCCGCCGCTGCCGCCCATGCCTCCGGCCCCGCCAGCGCCAGTCGTGCTCGTCGGACCGTGCGCGCTCGACGAACTGCTGGACGGGCCGCGCGCGCTCGACGAGGTGCTGCTCGTCGCGGCGTCGGCGCCCCCGCTGCCGGCCGCCGCGCTGGTGGGCTCGAGCGCGTCCCAGTCGTGGCTGCATGCGCCGCCGAGCGCCGCGAGCGCGACGGGCACCAGCGCCATCCACAGAACGCGACGGGACGAGGTCGACACGACGGGTCATTGGAGCGTAGAGCGACGCGGGACGCCGGTCGAGTGATCCGAGGATCTCCGACGAACGCCCCGCGCACCCACGGCGTCCGGCGCAGCGCGCTGGAACGACGGGGTGGCTTCATGCAGTGAGCCCAGGGACCTCGAGCGGGTCGACGAGGCCGTGACGGCGCCAGCCTGTGCGCAGAAGCCACGTCGACGCAGGTGCGACCGTCGCGCTCCAAGGGCCTTCCGTCGGTGGGCGCGGGCGCGTCCAGCCCTCGAAGCACGGGCTGGAGGAGCACGCGTCGAGGCCGCGTGACAGGAGCTCGCCCCGAGCCGCCGCGTGGTGACGCGTGTTGAGGAGCACATACGCGAGCGCGTTTCGCGTTTGCCGCGGCGATCGCAGCGGCACGCCGTGATAGCGGTCGGCGAATACACGCCCTCGGCGTCCGAAGACGCGATTGATCGACTTCGCGAGCCGGAAACACAGTCCTTGGACGCCGCGAGACAGAGATTTCTCACTCTCTGGCTCGACGATCAGATGAACGTGGTCTCGCTGCGCGGACCAGTCGACGAGTCGCAGGCCGAGCCTGCCGCGCGCCGCCGCGAAGACGCGCCACACGACCCGCATGCCGAGCTGCGAGCGGAGATTCGGCACGTCGCGTCGGAGCCGCAGCGTCACGTGCACCGGCGTCCGCCCGTCGAGCCGCGGACGAGCCCGATGTGGGACGCCCACGCCGCGTCGGCCGTCCACGCGCTTTCGCCCCGCACCATTGCGAGCGCCAATGCGAAGCGATCGCGCGATATGGATACGTCCTCTCGCCCAGGGCGTCCGTGTCGATGGCTTCCAACATCGCAAAGGCGAGGTCGACGTACGTCAGCGCGGTCGCCTCCGCCGCGCGGGGACGATCGCCACGAATCGACAGAAGCACGGTGTGACCCGGGATCGTCTCGGAGGCTCTCGTGCTTGCTCGAGAAACAGATGGAACGCCGCGATTGACTCGGTTCGACCTTCGACGACAGCCGTGTCACCCACGGATGGAGCGTATCGCGAAGGGTTCGGGCGGCGTCAGCGATAGCACCGCAGGTGCAAAGTTCGGGCAGGGACGGCAGCGATACGCATCGCCCGCGGCCCCCGGGCGCTCGCTCAGCTCGCCATCTCTTCGAAGTCGGCCTTGGTCGCCCCGCAGTCGGGGCAGCTCCAGTCCTCGGGCAGCGCCTCGAACGGCGTCCCCGGCGCGACGCCGCTGTCGGGGTCGCCCATTGCAGGATCGTAGATGTGATCGCACGTCAGGCAGCGCCAGCGTTTGGGGGCGGACATGTCCGCCGTTTTACAACGCTTCGCACGCCCGGCGCGAGCCTCACCCCCGCGTCGTGGTCGCCACGCGCACGACGCGGCGCCGCGACGAGCCGAGCGAGCGCCCCTCGCCGACCTCGCTC
>DATAZS010000377.1:0-9781 GCA_036271915.1 Polyangia bacterium | reverse complement strand
ATCTTCTCGCACACGCTGCTCGGCGGCGCGA
This sequence comes from Polyangia bacterium, assembly GCA_036271915.1. Classification (GTDB taxonomy): domain Bacteria; phylum Myxococcota_A; class Polyangia; order Fen-1088; family Fen-1088; genus DASZFV01. Next base: position 9,750 of record DATAZS010000377.1, on the reverse strand, counting down.
CGCTCGATCCCGTCGAGCTCACGACGACGATCCGCGACGTCGCCATCATCGCCGACGAGTACGACGATCGCATCGCGGCGCGCTACGGCGGCCAGACGATGCAGGACCTGCTCGAGGAGGGCGTCATCGAGCACTTCCGCACGGCGCCCGGCAAGAAAGATCACTTCAAGAGCTGAGGCGCGCCGTGAAGAAGCCACGCGTGGGCCGAGCGGTCCGCTTCGAGACGCTCGCCATCCACGCGGGCCAGTCGCCCGAGCCGCGCACGGGCGCCGTCATGACGCCGATCTTTCTCACGTCGACGTACGCGCAGGAGGGCCCGGGCGCGCACAAGGGCTTTGAATACTCCCGCACGCAGAATCCGACCCGCTTCGCGCTCGAGGCGAACCTCGCGGCGCTCGAAGGTGGTGACTGGGGTTTGGCGTTCAACGCCGGCCTCGCGGCGTCGACGGCCGTCATGTCCCTGCTCGACGCGGGCGATCACGTCGTCGCGGGCGACGATCTGTACGGCGGCACCTTTCGGCTGTTCGACAAGGTGTTCCGTCGCTTCGGCCTGTCGTTCACGTACGTCGACGCGCGCGATCCGCGCGCCGTGGCCGCTGCGATCGAACCGCGCACGCGCCTCGCGTGGGTCGAGACGCCGACGAATCCGCTATTGCGCCTCTTCGACATCGCCGCCATCGCGAAGGTCTGCCGCGCGCGCGGCGTGCGCGTCGCCGTCGACAACACCTTCATGACGCCGTACTTCCAGCGCCCGCTCGCGCTGGGCGCCGATCTCGTCGTGCACTCGACGACGAAGTACCTCAACGGTCACTCCGACGTCGTGGGCGGCGCGATCGTCGGAAGCGATCCGGAGCTGCGCGAGCGCCTCGCGTTCCTGCAGAACGCCATGGGCGGCAGCCAGACGGCCTTCGACAGCTTCCTCGTGATGCGCGGCACGAAGACGTTGCCCGTGCGCATGGAGCGCCACCAGCAGAACGCGCTCGCCGTCGCGCGCTGGCTCGAAGCGCGGCCCGAGGTCGCGCGCGTCTTTTATCCCGGCCTGCGCTCGCACCCGCAGCACGCGCTCGCGCGCCGGCAGATGTCGGGCTTCGGCGGCATGGTGAGCTTCGTGCTGCGCGAGGATCGCGGGACGCTGGCTCGCGCCAAGGGGTTTCTCAAGAGCCTGCGCGTGTTCACGTGCGCCGAGTCGCTCGGCGGCGTCGAATCCCTCGCCGAGCACCCCGCGCTCATGACGCACGCGTCGATCCCCGCCGAGCGTCGGCGCGCGCTCGGCATCAGCGACGGTCTCATTCGCCTGTCCGTCGGCATCGAGCACGTCGACGATCTGATCTCCGACCTCGAGCAGGCGTTCGTTTCGAGCGCCTCCGGGTCGAGCGCCTCCGGGTCGAGCGCCTCCGGGGCGAGCGTCGCCCGGGCGAGGCGCCCCCGCTGATCGTCAGTGGTGCGGCGGCATGCAGCCGGACACGACGTCGACGTGCGGCGCGTCCTGTAGCAGGATGTCGCACGCCGCGCCGTGAATCGTGATCTTCACGGTGCTGCCCGTGTCGAAGTCCCACCCGTCGACGCCGTCCTGGGCGACGGCGACGCCGTCGAAGAGCAGCGCGACCTTGCTGGGATCGGCGGGCGGCTGGCGGACGTCGATCTGGCAAGCCTGCTCGGCGATCGTCTCGACGAGCGGCGACAGTGCGGCGCTGAGTGCCGTCGGTGTGAGCGCGAGGTAATAGGATGAGGCCCCTGCGGTCTCCAGGCCGCCCGCGACCGCGAGCTGGTCGAGACATTGGCTTCCCATGGCCTCGTCTCCGACGCCGACGATCGCCGTCCCGACCGAATCGCGGTTCAACTTCACGACGGCGTCGAGCGCGTCGCCGCACGGCGTGGACGTCGGATCCGTGCCCATGCACGAAGGCTCGCCCCCGGTGAGCAGAATTACATAGCGGCTCCCGATGCTCGAGAACGGCGTGAGCGTCGTGAACGTCTTGTCGCACCTCAAGAGCGCGTCGGCCGTGGGCCGCGACGTCTGCGTGGCACATCCCGAGGACGGCGCGCCGCTCGAGCCGCCGCCCGTCCCCGCCGTCCCGGATGTCGTCGTGCAAGTCGTACGCACGGTGTCGATGAACTTGAGCGCGTTCGACGTAGGCGGAACCACGGCGCCCGCGCAGCAGCCCTGGCCGCCGTTGCACATGCCCATGCCGGTCGCCGCGGGGAACTCCTCGTACCCGAAGCGAACGAGCTTCTGATACTTGTCGACGAGCGCGTCGATCTGATCCTGGATCACTTGCAAGCGCGAGCCTGTGCCGAAGAACGTCTGCATCCCCTTCGATCGGTCGACGCTGAACACGACGTCGGGCGTGTGCATCGTGAAGTTGAGCGGCTGAAGCTGGCCACCCGGGCAGAACACGCCGTCGGCGTGCCCGCCGTCTGTGTGGTTGCCGCTCGAGCTCCCGGCGCCGCCGGTGCTTCCGCCGCCACCGTCGTCACCCGCATCGCCATTCATGTGACTATCGGGGCCACCTCCGCCGTATGCACCGGCGGCGCCGTTCGTGGAGGCGTCGGGCGCGAGCGGCGGCTCGAGGACGACCGTTTGCCGACAGGCGCCGAGCGCGCACATCGCGATCAAGGCGATGAGGAGAGGTGCGCGCGGGCGATCATCTTCGCGAGGTCCCGCGTCCGACCGCTCAGAGACGCGCGGTGGAGGCGCCATCGCCGCTCTCCAGCAACCGTTCGGCCTCGGTGCGGAAGCGGCCGCTCGGCCAGCGACGGAGGTAGGCGCGCGTCGCCTCGGTGCCGCTCGGATCACCGAGCCGCATGAGGCACTCGGCGCGGTGGAACGTGGCCGGCTCGGCGGCGTCGCGCACCTGCGGCGACGCGAGCGCGATCTGATACGCCGTCACGGCGCGCTTGTAGTCGCCGCGCGTGCGGTAGAGGTCGCCCGCGACGCGCGCGATCTCGGCGCGGCGCTCGCTGTCGGGGTGGTCGCGCACGAAGTCGGTGGCCTCGGCGAGCGCGCCCGACGGATCGCCCGCGTGCACGAGCGTCTCGATGATCGAGACGTCGGCCTCGACGCGCAGCAAGCCGTTCGGGTGATCGGCGCGGTAACGCCGCCAGGCGGCGACGGCGCTCGTGGGCTGGCCCATGCGGTCGCGCAGGATCTTGCCGATCTCGTAGGCGGCGTTCTCGCTCGCGGGGCCGCCGTGCTGCGCGAGCACGCGGTACAGCGCGAGCGCGCGCGTCGGCTCGTTCGCCGCGAGCGCGGCCTGCGCCGCCGCCTCGGTGTCGTCGACGTTCGTCGGAGCCGTGCCCGGCGACGCGAGCGCGATCGTGCGCGCGTGCGCCTTGGGAGTCACGCTGAGCGATTCGGCCGCGGGCGCTTCGGGGCTGGCCCAGGTCTCACCCGGCGCGAGGCGCGCGACGCGCGCAATGTGCGAATGATCCCAGACCTCGACGACGCCCTCTTGAACATCGACGAACACGCGCTTCGCGTCGTCGAGGCGCAGGCTGAACCGCGTGCCGAGCACGACGACGCGATAGGGGCCCGCGAGCACGACGTACGAATGACCCGTCGTCTGGTGCGGAACCTTGAACGCGATCTCGCCGCTCTCGACGGCGGCGCGGCCCGCGCGATCGACCCTCATCGCCGACGACGACTCGAGGCGCGCTTCCGTGCCGCCCGCGAGCGTGAGCGCGAGGCGCTCGCCGGCGCCCGTGCGAATCATCCCCTCGGCCGTCGGCCCGAGCAACGTCTCGACCGGCGCGGGCGTCGTGTGCGCCGCGACGACGACGGGCGCGCTCGGGTGCCGCGGCCACAGCCACACGGCGCACGCGACGGCGAGCGCCGCCGTGCTCGCCATGCCCGTCACGAAGCCGAGCCAGCGCGGCGCGCGCGCGCGGCGCACGGGAAGGTCCAGGTCGTCGGACGCGTTCTCGCCGTCGACGACCTCGACCTCGACCTGCGCGGCGCGCGCCCACATGCGCCGCAGCGTGACGTCGTCGGGCAGGCGGTCGCGCGCGTCGTCGAACGCGCGGCCCAGCTCCGCGACGACGGGATCCGTCTCGTTGCCCGTCCAGCGCGTGCCGTTCACGGGGTCCTCGCCGCGGTCTTGCGCGCCATCGTCGTGAGCTCGGTGCGCGCGTGGTGCAGGCGCGACCAGACGGTGTTCTCGGGGCAGCCCGCGATCTTCGAGATCTCGTCGACGGGCAGCTCCTCGATCTCGAACAGCACGAGCACGAGGCGCTTCTTCGGCGACAGCCGGTTGAGGAGCGTGTCGAGCGTCGCGAGGCGCGCGCTGCGCTCCGACGGATCGGGATCGGGCGGGGGCGCCGGTTCGCGCATCAGCAGCGTCGACAGCAGCGACTGCACGCGCCGCTTGCGCATGGCGCGCCCCGCGCCGCGCGCGGCGATGCGGTAGATCCACGTCGACAGCCGCGCCGCGCCCCGGAACCGATCGAGGCTGCGGTACACGGCGATGAAGACGTCCTGGCACGCGTCCTCACGCTCCTCGGGCGGGACGCCGAGCGCCGAGAGGAACCGGTACACCGTGGACGCGTGTCGATCGTGCAGCATGCGCCACGCGACGTGATCACCGCGGCGGCAACGCGCGACGAGCTCGGTGTCCGTCGGGACCGAGCTGCGCGGAACCGGACGCATGAGGCTAGGCGTATTCACGGGAGGCTCTCCGGATTAGAGGCGTCGATCGGCCGGATTCATCACGGAAATGAGAGTCCCAATTCTACTCCCAGCTCGCCGTAGGCTCGCGGGGTTCGCCAGACGTTCAGATCCTGTAACGCCTTGAAAGTATAGGGTTCTGCCAACGCGATGCGTGAGAGAGCCCGGCCGTACACCGCCCCGACCAGGGGCATCGTGTAGGTGAAGGACAGGTCTCCGGAGGCCGCGAGGTAGGTGCCGCCGCCGTGCCCGCTGCCCGTCACGGAGACCCGCAGCACGTCCGCGCCGACGCCGAGGCCCGGTTCGATCCGTCCGCGACCCAGCGGAAAGCCGAGGTAGCCGGCCAGACGAAGTGGGACCCGCGCCAGCGTCGCGCGGTCGGCGGCGCTCCACGCCGCGGAGGCCCGCGGCGCGAGGCCCGCGCTGAGGCGGGCGCCCAGGTGTGGACCTTCGCTCGTCCCTTCGACGCCGAGCGCGAGATCGCCGTCGCCGTCGTAGCCGCCGGCGTCTCCCCGGCGTCCGCTCGCGGCGACGCCGAGCCGCCACAACGCCGCGGGCGCGCGTCGCGCGACGACGGGTGGCGCGGGCGCCGCGACGAGCGTCGTCGGGGCCGAGGGAGGTGGCGCGGGCGGGGGCGGCGCGGGCGGCGGCGGTGGCGGCGCCGTCGGCGCCTCGTAACCGATGTCGTGCAGGTAGCGCTCGACGATGATCGCGACGGTCTCGGCGAGCGCGGGGCAGTCGGGGGCGTGGCCGACGGGCGGCGCGGGCAACAGACGGTGCAGCACGATCTCGTCCTTGGCGTCGACGAGATCGACGCGCACGTCACCCTCTGGCGAGGTGACGACGGACAGGCGCATGCCGCTCGCGAGCGACAGCGGCCCGGCGGAAGCCGTGGGCGCGAGCCCTGGGATGCGCGCGTTGAGCGTCGCGGCGAGCTCCGCGGGCGACGGGCATTGGTCGGCGGACGGCGCGGTCGTCGCCAGCGCGACGAGGAGAATCGGGGCGACCGCGAGCACGCCTCATTATCACCGAGGTCGGCGCCCCGCGCCTCAGGCGTCGCAGCGGGCCACGAGCCGTCGCGCGCCTTCGGCGAAGTCCTCCACCTCAGGGAGCAACGACAGGACGAGGAACGTGCCGCCGCGCAGATCGAAGAAATAGCCGGGGTGGACGAGCACGCCGTCGTCGGCGAGCAGCGTTTCGGCCCAGGCGGCGTCGGTGCGCGTCGCGGGGACGCGCACGATCGCCGACCAGCCACCCTCGCGCGCGAGCAGCGTGCACGCCGAGGACGGCGGCAGCGCGCGCGAAAGTTGGGCGTGGTTCGCGGCGACGCGCGCGGCGACGGCGTGTCGCGCGTCGCGCCCGAGCGCGAGCAAGCGCGCCGCTGCGGCCTGCACGGGCGCGCCCACGGACAAGTACGTGTCGGCGACGAGCTCGAGGCGCGCGCGGGCCTCGAGCGCACCCGGTCCCGCGATCGTCATCCACCCGAGCTTGAGCTGCGGCAGCGCACACGCCTTCGAGAGGCCGCCGAGCGAGAAGGTGAGCACGCGCTCCGTGAAGGCGGACTCCGCGGCGAGCGCGTGCACCTGAGCGCGATCGTCGCGCGCGGCATACGGCGCGAAGACCTCGTCGGCGATCACGGCGAGACCGTGGGCCTCGCAGCGTGCGCGCAGCGCCGGCAGCTCGTCGCGCTTGAGGAACGAGCCCGTCGGGTTGTTGGGGTTGACGACGACGAGCGCGCGGACGTCGTCGCGTTCGAGCGCCTCGTCGACGCTGGCGAAGTCGACGTGCCACGCGCCGTCGTACGCGAGCCGATACGGAACGGGCGTCACGCCCTCGAGGCGCGCGAGGTAGTCGAACAGCGGATAGCTCGGCTCGGGCACGAGCACGGCGTCGCCTGGATCGCACAGCAGCTTGAACAGGAACGCGTACGACTCGCTCGAGCTCGCCGTGAGCAAAAGGTGATCGGGCGCGAGCTCGTGTCCCGTCTCCTCGGCGAGCGTGGCCGCGATCGCGACGCGCGCGGTGAGCGCGCCCGCGGGCGCTGGCTCGTATGCACCGACGTCGGCGGCGGCCAGCGCCTCGCGCACGCGCGGCCCGAGGTCGGGCAGCCCGACGCGCGTCGGGTTCGAGATCGTCAGATCGATGAGCGTCGCGCCGGCCGCGCGACGCGCGCGTTCGAGCGTCGCGAGCGCGTTCTCGGGGCGATCCCAGGGCAAGCGCGAAGAGAACGGCGGGCGCACGCGGCGAGCGTAACACCGCGGCGCCGCGTGAAACGCTGCGTCACTAAGACCCAAATAAGATCGGCCGAAGTCACGCGCCCCTCGCGGAGGCCCGACGAACCTTCTAAGATTCGGGCCGCCATGGCTCTGGACTTGCGCGATCTCCTTCGTGAAGGGATGCGCCCACACCCGCGCGTCGCGCAACAGAAGCTGTTCTCGCGCAGCGGTGAGGCCGCGCGCATCGCGGCCGCGCTGCCGCCGCTCGTCGCGTTCGGCGGCTCGGCCTACGAGCATGGCCTGTGGATCGTCGACTGGGATCATCGGTTGCCGTCGCGCCAAGCCGTGCTGCGCCTGTACGCCTGCTACACGCCCGAGCGTCGCCGACAGCTCGAGGCCGCCTACGAGGCGCGCGTCGCCGAGATGTCGCGCGAGGATCTCTTCCCCGAGTTCGACGTGTCCGATTTCATCGGCCTGCCCGCCGACGAGGCCTACGAGGCCGATCTCGATCTGGGGGGCAGCCCGGCGCGCATGCGCCTCGTGAGCGACTGGCGACGCGAGATTCAGGCGGCCCCCGCGACGAGCGCCATCGAGATCGTGCGCGCCTCCGAGCCGTTCCGCGAGCTGCGCTCGCAGGCGAAGGTGCGCGCGCCCGGGCTCGGCGATCTCGAGCCCGCCGAGTGGTCGCCGCCGTGCGAGAGCGGCCACGTGCGCTGGGGCGTCGACGTCTGGTACCTGCTGACGTTCAACGGCATGGTGGGCGAAGGGCGCGCGTTCCTCGTCGACCTCGAAGAGAAGTGCGTCGTGCGAGAGCGCGACTTCCAGTTCCGCGCCGGCTGACGCGCGACGATCTACGCTGCTACTTCTACTTGGCGAAGGCGTGAATCGCGGCGTTCCCGCCGCGCGTCGCCCAGAAGACGGCGGTGGCGCTCACGGCGATGAAGCGCGCTTCGTTCTGATCGGACACGAGGGGGACGACGTGACACGCCGGGTTCGTGACGACGTCGCACGCGGGGGTCGTGACGGCGGCGTTCGACGGCAACGGCGACGTGAAGATCGCGCCCGCGCTTCCTTCGGTGCTCCAATAGAACGAGAGCCCGTCCGTCGCGACGCCGTACGGGACGCCCGTGACGTCGACCACATCCTCGAGCACGCCGCCTGCGACGGGGACGCGCTCGATGTGTCCCGCCTGATCGGGCGCGTACGCGAAGCCGCCCGCGACGACCAGATCGGTGGGCGCCACGAGGCCGGTCGCGAGGCGGTTCGCCGTGCGCACGCCGCTGTCGTCAGGCCCCACCGTCGACGTGCGCAGGATCGTGCCGTCGACGAAGTCGGTCCAGTACACGAAGCCGTCTTGCACGGCGATGGCGCGCGGGCTCGACTGGCCGTCGATGAGGACGACGGGCGCGGCGTCCGACGTGAGCACGAGCTTCGTGACGGTGCCAGCGCCGGCGTGCCCGCCCGTCCAGTAGAGGTTCGCGCCGTCAGTCGTCGAATCGAGGGCGAGGAGCAGCGGCGCGTCGAGCCCCATCGCGACGGCGACGGGTGAGCCGCCAGCCAACGGGACGCGCATGATGCGGCCCGCAGCGGTCTGCGAGTAATAGACGAAGCGCGCGTCGACGGCGAGGCCCACGGCGGGCGTGCCGTCGGACGCGAGCACCTCCGGGAAGCCGCCCGCGAGCGGCGCGCGCCCGACGACGGGGGTGCCACCTTGCACGGTCCAGTAGACGTAGTCACCCGCGACCGCGATGCGGCCGGGTGGCGCCGCCGCGCAGCTCACGGTCACGGGGAGCAGCTCCGTCGTGCCACCCACGAAGCATGGAGGTCCCGCGTCGATCGGCGGCGCGTTGGTGGCGTCGGCGTGTGAGGCGTCGGCGGCGTGGGACGCGTCATTCGGCGGGGCCTCGGCGTCACGCGCGTGCGCGGCGTCGGTGGGCCCGCCGTCGACGCCCGCCTTCACGATCTCGGCCCGGCACGCCGCGAGCGCGAGCGCGACGGCGCAGGCGGCGAGCCGCGCCTCGTTCGTCGTCATCGCGCGCAGTCTACCGCGTCGCGAGGCGAATCATGCGGGCGCCGCGAGGAGCTCGTCGGCGAGCCAATGCCCGAGGAGCTGCACGGCGCGCGCGGCGGCGTCCTCCTCGGAGTCGGCCTCGTCGCCGAGCGCCGTGCAGAGCGCGCCGAACGTCGTGCGTCCGAGCAAGAGCTCGATCGCGCGCCGCTCGTCGGTCGGAACGGCGCGGTGGTGGACCGTGAGGTCCCGACGCCAGATCAAGAGCGCGTGTCCCGGCGCGGCGGTCGCGGGCGCCTCTGGCGCGCGCCCGTCCTCGATCGCGCGCCACGTCTCTTCGACGGTCCACGCGACGGGCACGAGCGCGCTGGCCGGCACGGGCACGAGCGGCAGCGTCGCGAAGTCCTCGGGCGCCGCGGTCGCGAGCGCTTCGCGCGTGAGCGGCGCGGCGTCCGCGCGATCGAAGACGTCGACGCGCGCCCACTCGAGCGCCGCGAGCGCGCCCAGCCACGGACGCTCCTCGGCGAGCGCGTGCTTCGCGACGAAGGTCGGCAGCGCCGCGCCCACGAAGCGCAGCGACGGGTGACGTGACGGGTGCGCCTGCAGGTAGTCGGTCGCGAGATCGTGGAACGCGTCGTCGCCGACGACGGCGAGCAGCTTCGGATAGTCCGAGCGCAACACGTCGAGGATTCGGAAGAAGTACATGTTGGCGTAGACGTCGAGGCGCTCGATCGCCGAGGCGCGCGCGTCGCCCTCGATGATGGCCGCGACGGCGCCGTCGGGCAGGCCGCGCGTCGCGAGCTCCTTCGCGACGCCCTCAGGGCCCGTCACGAGCTCGAAGAAGCGCCGCTGTAGCTCTGCGA
>DATAZS010000376.1:0-5616 GCA_036271915.1 Polyangia bacterium | reverse complement strand
GAGCGCCGCCTGAAAATGGCGCGCGGCGCACGCGATGATCTGGGGCGTGTAGTCGCTCGTCTTGCCGTTCGGGTAACAGAAAATCTCGCTGCAGACGCCCAGCTCGCGGCGAATCGCCGCGCGGCTGTCGACCATCTCGCGCTCTGCCTGCGCGAGCTCCACGCGCGACAGCATGGGGTGACTCACGGTGTGCGCGCCGATCTCGAAGCCGCTACCCTTGAGCGCGCGCGCCTGCGCCCAGGTCATGAAGCGGTGATCGCCGGCCGGCGCCTCCGACGAGACGCCACACTGCTCGTCGACGACGGCGACGAGCCGCTCGAGGATCTCCTGCGGCTGCTGCTTGGCGAAGCGCTTGATTACGCGCAGCGCCTCGCGCTTGTCCTCGAGCCCGACGTGACCGATCCCCTCGAGCGTGAGCGCGCTGCACGTCGTGTGATTCAACACGAACTCGAGCTTGTCGACCCACATCCATCGATCGGCGTCGACGTAACCGGTCGCCAGGAAGAAGGTCGCCGGCATCTTGAGCTCCGCGAGGACCGGAGCGGCCTGTGTCACGTTGTTCTCGTACCCGTCGTCGAACGTGATGGCGACGGCGCCCCTCATGTCCGCGCCGGTGACGACGCCGCTCACGAGCGCGTCCAGCGGGATGACGCGGCGATGCCGCTTCAAGAAGCGCAGCTGCTCGACGAAGCGATCGACGCCGACGTGCTTGCCCTCGCAGTTCAATAGTCCCCGCGACGGCGCGCGCGTCACGCCGTGATACATCAAGATGAGCGGGTTACCGCGGTACCAGCGTCCGAGCGCCTGGACGCCCGACGTGCGCGCGAGGTGTCCCGCGATTCTCTTGAGACGCCGCAACGCTTTACCCCGCTCGCGCGACCCGTTCATATAGGGCCTCGTACTTTCCGATCATCGCGTCCATGCTGAAGTCGCGCGTGACCCGCTCGCGGCCGGCCCGGCCGAGCTCGGCGCGGCGCTCCCGATCGCCGACGAGGCGGCTCAGCCGATCGAGCAGGCCCGCGTCGTCCTCGCTCCTGAACAGCAGGCCGCTGCGACCGTCTTCGACGATCTCGCGGTTGCCGCCCACGTCGCTCGCGATCGTCGGCACGGCCGCCGCCATCGCCTCGAGGAGCGTGTTCGACATCCCTTCGCTGCGGGAAGGTAGCACGAAGACGTCGAGCCCGACCATCAGCTCGGCCACGTCCTCACGGTGGCCGAGGAACGTCGTCCGGTCCGCGACGCCGCTGGCCGCCGCGAGGCTCTCCAGCTTGGCGCGCTCGGGTCCGTCGCCGATGAGCACGAGGCGCCCGGGCGCCGACACGCGACTGAAGGCGCGCAGCAGGAGCTCGTAGTTCTTCACGCTCACGAGACGACCGACGCTGCCGATCACGATCTCGCCGTCGGCGGCGCCCAGCGCCCGACGCGCGCCATCCCGATCGGCCGCCGCGATGCGCGTGACGTCGACGCCGTTGTAGATGACCTCGAACCGCCCTTCGGACACGCGCAGGTGCGTGATCAGGTCGGCGCGCAGCTGTCGAGACACGGAGAACGCGGCGTTCGTCGCGTGGAGCAGCCACCGCTGCGCCGCCATGCGACGAGGCGAGTCGGGCAGCACGCGTCCGTGCTCGCTGTGAACGACCGCGCGCACGCCCGCGAGCCTCGCGCCCAGGCAACCATAGAAGAAGGCCTCGGCGTTGCGCGTGTGGACGACGTCGGTCTTCGTGCGGCGGAACAGCCGCGCCAAACGCACCGGCAACCCGACGTCGTTGCCCGGCCCGAGCCCCATGGCGTGGACCTGGACGTCGCGGCGGCGGATGCGGTCCGCGAAGGCCCCCGACTGCTGCAGGCACGTCACCGACGAATGAAAGCGCTCGTCGTCGAGCCGGTTGACCACGTTGACGACGCCGTTCTCCAACCCGCCGGGCTGCAGGCTCAGCAGCACGTGCTGGATGTGGATCCGACCGCTCACGCCACGGCCAGGTGCGGCTGGGCCGCCGGCCTGACGCCGGACTCACTGTAGATCATGCGCGGGAGCTCGTGCCGCCGCCGATAGTCGGCCAAGACCGTCTCGGCGTCGCTGAACCGGGCGCCCGACAAGAGACGGTCGAGCCGCTGCTCGCACTCGGCGAGGTGTCGGTAGTGGCGGAAGCGCGACAGCAACCCCGCGGCGATGCGCGGCTGCGCCGGATCGATCTCCCACGGATGGATATAAAACATCGCGGGCTGGCTCTCGCGGCGGTTGAGGTGATCGATCGCGCTCGCGCTGAGCCAGAACGGGAAGATGCGAAAATAGCCGCCGCCGCCCACGGGCAGATGATACCCGCCCAGGTTCAGCGTCGAGATCGGAAACTCGACGATCGACCCGGCCGCCCGCTCGATGACGTGGGGGAAGCGAGGCGCGTCGGGGATGCCGTATCGATCATGGCGAACCGGGAAGACGCTCGAGTCGTACTCGAAGCCGAGCTCGATGAGCGTGTCGAGGGCCCAGAGCGAGCGCCGCGTGATCGAGTAGCTCGCGGCGCGATAGCCTCGCACCGGCCGGCCCACGATCTGCTCGAGGACGCCCTTCGCGCGTCGCGTCTCCTCAGCGAACTCCGCGCGCGCCTGGCTGTAAATCAGCCGGTGCGAGTAGCCGTGGCACGCGACGACGTGGCCTCGACGGTCGATCTCGCGCACGAGCTCCGGGTGGCGTTCGCCGACCCACCCGAGCACGAAGCACGTCGCCTTCGTGCCGTGGCGCTCCAGTAGATCGAGGACGCGCCGGGTGTTGTCCTCGACGCGCGTGGGGATGTTGGGCCACTGGGCCCGATCGACGACGCCCTCGAACGCGGAGACCTGGAAGTAGTCCTCGACGTCGACTGTAAACGCGTTCTGCATACCCTCGTGTTGGTCCCTGTCCATGCCGGTCGCCTTTGTCAAGGATCTCACGGGCATTTTGGGCGGTCAAGGCGACGGCCGTCGCTCGATGTTGTGCGCTTCTGCTAGGCTGCCGCCGATGACGTCCCTCCGTCGTCCCGCGAGCCTTCGATCTCCTTCCTACGCGTCGACCATCGCGATCGCGATCGCCCTCGCGTCGTGCCACCGAACGGGGAGAATCAACGCGACCAACGACGGCGCGCGGGCTCCCGATCCGGCCGCCGCCGCGAGCGATCCGCTCGTGACCTCGATCGCCGCGACGCCGACCCCGGTCGAGGGCGCGCCCTATATCGCCTACACGGACCTCGTCGCGGGACCGATCTCGGGCGGAGAGAACGACAAGGGCGCGTACCTCTCCCTCTTCGGGAAGAACTTCGGGACGACGGGCGCCGGCTCGACCGTCAAGGTGCTCATCAACGACGTCGAGGTCGACAACTACCGGTACCTCGGCGCCTCGCGGGGACGCCCCGACATCCAGCAGATCACGGTTCAGGTCGGTTCGATCGGCCACCCTCCCGCGGGACGCGCGCTCCCCATCAAGGTCGTCGTCAAGGGCGTGGCCTCCAACACGAACCACACGTTCACGGTGCAACCGGGCGACTTCCTCTTCGTGTCGCCGACGGGCAATGACGCGAACGCGACGAAGAACGATCCGAAGCGCCCGTGGCGTCACGTGCAGACGCCCACGGAGGGTGGAGCGCTGGCGGACGTCAAGGCCGGCGACGTGATCGTGCTGCGAGGCGGCCCGAACGTCGTGTGGTCGGACGTCGGCTACGACAATCGATGGCTGCGGTTCCGACGCGTCACGGGCAACCAACCGACGGGCGCGAAAGGTCACGGATACATCGCGATCGTCGCCTACCCTGGCGAAGACGTGCACTACGTGCCGCCCCCGGGCACGAGCGGCGGCATCAACGGAATCGGCGAGGACTACCCGCAGTTCTCGGACTGGATCGTGATCTCGGGCCTGCACATCGAGGGCGTCGCGGCCTCGATGTCCGACGGCGCGCCCGTCAACCTGCAGGCCAACTCGGATCACTGGCGCGTCGTCAACAACGAGCTCGGCCCATGGCCGGCGGCCGCGGGCTCCGGCGACAAGGCCGGCGGCATCGCCGGGAACGGCAAGAGCGTCGCCATCCTCGGGAACCACATCCACGACATCGGCGGCGGCAAAGAAAACCACGGCGTGTACCTGGACTCCGGCTCGACGGATGTCGAGGTCGCGTTCAACACGATCCACGACATCACGGGTGGGAACGTCATCCAGACCTACGACAACCTCGGCGGCCGTCCGCTCGATCGCATCTTCGTCCATCACAACGCGCTCTACCGAGGCGGCCGCTACGGGCTCAACATCTCGGACGGGACGCACAGCTACGCGGCCTGGAACAACGTCATCTACGACATCGCGCTCGCCGCCGTCCGCTTCAACACGAAGAGCGACGCGACGTCGTCGTTCGTGGTGGTCTACAACACGATCTTCGACGCCAATCGCGGCACCTCGGCGACGAACGCGCCGATCGCCAACGACGACAAGCTCGACGGTGGAACCGTCCTCATCAGCGACAACGTCATCGGCGGCGACGGGACGAGCCAGGCCTCGTCGTACGTCGCGGACAGCTCGTCGGCGCGCGCACGCAGGATCGATCGCAACCTGTGGATCGGCCTCGGCGTGGCGCCGAGCGAGGAGCTCGAGCCCGTCTACGGCGCGAACGGGACGAGCGATCCCCGCTTCGTCGGCGCCGACAAGCGCGACTTCGCTCCGCAGGCCGGCAGCGCCGTGATCGATCAGGCCATCGCGACGCCGTTCAGCGTCGTCGACGACTACCGCCTCAAGGCGCGACCGTCGGGCGCGAAGCCCGACGTCGGCGCCTTCGAGTACTGATCCTCTACGGGACGGCCGATCTCACGAGCGTTCGTTGAAGACGACACCGACGAACTTTGCCGGGTCGAACATCGCGGCGGTCTTCGCGATCGTCTCGGGCGCTTCCATCGCATAGCCCACGACGAGGATCACGAAGTCGGCGAGGTCCGACAAGATCCGCGCGTCGGGCGCGCCCTTCGCGGGCGGAGAGTCGAGGAAGACGTAGCAGGACGGCTGGCGCAAGGCGCCCATCACCATCTGCATCGCCTGCGATGAGAAGTACTCGCGCGGGATCGACGGCGGCCGGCCCGCGGGGATGAGGTGTAACCCGGGCACGGGCGTCGGCCGAATCAAGCGATCGACATCGCCCTCGGGCCGCTCGAGGAAGTCGAAGAGCCCGACCTCGGGGCCGCGCATTCCGAGCGCCGCGTGCTGCGTCGGATGACGCAGGTTGCAGTCGACGAGGATGGCCAAGCGGCGCTCTTCGAGCGCGAAGGCGACCGCGAGGTTTCGCGCGACGAAGCTGGCCCCCGCTCCCGAACTCACGGGAACGACGAGGGTCGTGAAGTGCGACAGTCCCGCGGCCGCGGCCGTGGCGACCAAACGGGTGCGCAGCTCGCGAAACGAGTCGAGCTGCTGCCGCGTCGCCATCCCCTTGAGCGGAGACGTCTCGAGCTCGCGTGAGCGAGCCTCGACGGCAATGATCCCCTTCTGCTGGGGCCGCAGCGGGACCAAGCTCGTCGTCCGTTGTTCAGGGTTCACGGCCTCACCGGGCGCGGCTGTTTCGGTCGAAGAGCTGTCATCCGCGCTGCGATCACCCTGGGTCCGCCGCGTCG
>DATAZS010000375.1:0-4389 GCA_036271915.1 Polyangia bacterium | reverse complement strand
GAGAACGACTTCCCCTTCACGGGATAGATCTGCGTGATCATGCAGTTCGTGTTGTAGGCGGGCGCGTCCGTGACGAAGTAGGCCGTTCCCGTCGAGTAAGTGAACACGTCCTGATTCGAGTGGGAGTTGCCGTAGGTCTGGTTGCCCCACCAGTATCCGTCGCCCCAGTACAGCCAGAAGCTGCCGGGCGCGACGAGGCATTGCCCGTAGGCGATGTCCGTCGTCGCGTACCCATTCTGCACGCTGGCGTTCATGTCGACGGCTGTCGGCGTGCTGGGGTACGCGTAGGCCGCCGTGGCGAAGCTCGTCGGGTGACTCGCGTCGAGGGTGTACTGGAGCCCCGCCAACGAGCAGAAGTTCTTGTTGTTCGTGAGCTTCGTGCTGTTCGTCGTCGAGCTGCCGGCGACGTATGAGCCCTGGATGTAGCTCTGGTAGCCCGGGTACGCGACGCAGATTGCCGAGCCCCAGCGGTTGTAAGTCCTGTCGGTCGGGCCGCCTTGCAGCGTCCAGTTGCCGCCGGATGCGACGACCTCGACGTGCCCGGTGTTGGCGCCGACGCCGAGGGCGGCCGCGTTGAGATAGCAGTAGCCCTGCGACGTGCTCCACAGCGTCAACGACGCAGACCGCGCGCTGTTCCATCCGAACTCTTCGCACTGATAGTTCGTCGGCCAGCCGGACGTGCACGGCTCGCCCGTGCCTTTCTGCGCGAACGCCGAGCCGCTCGCGCCGAGCATCGCCGTCGCCACGACGGCGAGCGCGAGCAGCCACTTTACCCTCTCGAGCCAGACTGATCTCCCCTCGAAGCTGGGGAGGCGAAGCGAACCGGTACGGAGTGTCGTCTTCATCTCGCGCTCCTCAGAAGCTGCCGAAGCGAATGGAGTTGAGAGTCGCGCCCGGCTTCAGCGAGCACTCGACCATGTAACCGAGCGGATCGACGTAGGACGTGTTGCTGTCGGTGAAGTCGAGCGTGCGCTGCGTGTTGCCCGTCGACGTCGTCTTCGTGAAGCTCGGGTCGCTGGCCAGCACGTCGTTCGTGTAGTACGGCGTTCGCGCCGCGAGGTGGCAGGTCGAGCCCGCCGCGTTTGCCGACGGCTCGGTGATGTACACGCGGACGTGGCGCGCGGTGCCGTTGCTGACGAAGTTCTGCACCGGGCATTCGATGGGCGCGACGGTCGATCCGGTGTTCTGGAGGCCGTTGGCGTTCGGCAGCGCGTAGAAGTAACGGAGCTGCGCCGTCCCGACGGCGGCGGAGGGCTTGCCGTTGTAGGTGAGAGGCGACGCGGGCACGCAGACGCTCGGCGGCAACATCTGCGACGTCGTGTTCGCGGCTGATGTCACCGTCTGCTCCGATCGATACGAGAAGATCCCGCCCGTCGTCGTGTGCTTCGTGTCCACGGGGAGGCTGCAGGCGATCGCGTAGGGACCGTCGAGCGTCCCCGGCCGGATCGTGAGGCTCTCGAGGTAGACGCGCGTCGCGGTCCCCTCGGTCGGCGTCGACGCCGACGCGGCCACGCTCCCGAGCAGAGTGCCGTAGTCGTCGTAGTGATACAGCGTGCACGACAGCGCCTGCGCCGTCTGCGCGGGCGCCTGCCCCGAGACGTTGACGGTGAGCTGCTCGCCCGAGCCGCCGAACGTCGAGCGCGTCACGGGGCACAGGAACGTCAACGACGTGTTCGCCTTGTTCGACTGCGGGTACTGCGGCTCGAGCTTGCTGTCGTCCAGGTGATAGATCGTGTCGCCCGCGAGCGTCGAGGGCGGCGGGCAGGCGCCGGTCGCCGGGCAGGCCGGCCACGCGGCGAAGCGGCAGTTGTCCTCGCCGTAGGCGAGGTCGGCTGTCGTCGTGGCGGCCGAGGCGCCGCGCGCCGCGATCAGCGTGACGGCGAGCGCCGAGAGCGTGAGGGCGCGCATGTTACGGCTCCTCCGTGACGACGTAGTTGAGCAGGCGGACGTTGGTCGGCAGCTGATCGCACACGAGGCGCGCCTTGCGCCACATGGGCGTCGCCGCGTTCATGGCGTTCCAGAGGCTCTCGCCGGCGACCGGCGTGTTGACGACGCTCATGAAGACCGAGCTGCCCGGCATGACGCCGGACAACGACGCGGTGTCGGTCGCGAGCGCGGAGTCCTGCGCGTTCGGCGTCTTGAGCGTGCACGTCACCGTGCCCGGGTTCGTGCCGTCGGACGAGACGACGTCGCGGAAGTACGCCTCGACGTAGAGATGCTGCCAGGTGGGCTGCGTGCGCTGGATCGGGCACTCCATCTCGTCCGGGATGCTGCAGTACCCGAGGACGGCCGACGTCTGATCTGCAGACAAGTAACTTCCGGGGTGGCACTGCGAGCCGTCGTACACCGTCTCGACAAACGTCGTCGCGCGGGCCGGCCCGGCCGCCGCGGGCACGATGATCAGCGCCGCAACGCCGGCGAGCTTGCGCGCGCGCCTTGCCGCCCCTTCGAACCTCTCACTCAGTCCACCTCTCGTCACGTTCATTGGCCTCTCCTGGTTGAAGCGCAGACGAACCACCTTCGCCGATGAAGCCGGCCCCGCGCCGTCGGTGAGTTACTACGCGCCCCCGACGGAGGCAGGCCCCTGATCAGGGGGGTCGTCGCTGGCGCGCGTCGAGGACGCGGCTCGTGGGTCGCAAGGGCCACGCGCGCCTGATCCGCTCGCCGCGGGCGGTGTTGTCTGACATAGATTGCCCGGCGCAGAGGTCAGCGAGAGACACGTGGCGTCCGGAGTGATGACAGTTCGGGTGGATCAGGTCCGGGCGCTCTCCCGCCTGCGGGGCGCGCTGCGCGAGATCTTGCGCGTCGAGACGCGCGAGGCGGCGAAGCGGCACGCGATCGCCAGCCTGTGCCAGCTCGTGGGCGGCGCCGTGGGCGCCATCATCGTCGACGACGACCACGGCTTGCACCGCCGGGGCCGCGTCGTCGCGATGGACGCCCACAACCTCGAGGGCAGCGACCTGCTCGCCATGGCGAACGAGTACCTCATCCACGGCTCGATCGTCGATCCGGCGCTCAAGCCGCTGCGCGGATACGAGGACGCGATCGTCACGTTGACGCGCGCGCAGCTGGTCGACGACTCGATGTGGTTCGGATCGGCGTTCGTCTCCGAGCGCCGTCGCGCGGCGCGCCTCGGTGAGGCGATCTACTCGAAGCGCGCCACGGACAAGCCTCATGTCATCGACGGCCTGTGCATCAACCGGCCGTGGGGCGATCGCCCGTTCGACGACGAGGACCGAAACCTCGTCCACCTGTTCCAGCTGGAGTCGGCGTGGCTGTTCGAGCGGCCGCGGCCGCACGACGCGCGCGCCGACGCCCTGCCGCCGCGGCAACGCGAGACGCTTCGCCTCCTCCTCCACGGTGCCAGCGAGAAGGAGATCGCGTCTCGCCTGGACTTGAGCCAGCACACCGTTCACGGCTACGTGAAGAACATCTACGCCCACTTCGGCATGACGAGCCGCGCGCAGCTGCTGTCGACGCTGCTCGGCGACCGCCCGGCCGGCACGTCGTAGACCCGGTGCGACCGTGCGCTTCGGATCGGAGCGGCGCCATCGAGGCGAATCCTTCGGCGACGCGCGATCACCGCGTCGACGACGGGGACCTCACCCCTTGCGCTCGAGCGTCCGCTTCATGACGGTCAGCCCTTGGTCCTGCATGGCGGAGATCGCTGGCGCCAGATCGTCCGGCAGCAGATCGATCGTCCACACGACGCGCGTGCGGCCACCGCCATCGGCCAACACCTGCAGGACGGCGTTGTAGTGGGTGGCGCGGCCGCCAGTCGACGCCCACGCCAGGCGCCTCCGTTCGTCGTCGATCGATAGAATCGGTTCGCGGGCCACGAGACCGTTGCCGAACGTCACGACCCGCGCGTCAGCCTCGACCTCGGTCTTCACGACGAACCCGGGCACGAGACGCGTGTGCAGCGCACCCACGTCGCGCACGGCGTCCCATACATCCTCGGGGCTAGCCTCAACCGATAGTTCTTTGTGCAGAGTCGCCATTGCCGCCTCTCTGTTCGTGTGAGCTGAACGCATAGCGCCGCGAAGCCGCTGCGGTACGCCTTCACCGCTTCGTCATCGCGGCCGTCGGCGTCGCGGGCTTGCCGTCTTCTCCCGCGTCGGCGTAGCCGCGGATCTCGAGCGTCGTCGGGGTGTGGCCTTCGCTCTCGAAGGACCAGGCGCGGTGGGTCTCGGCGCGCGCGCATGGCGCTTCCTGGCCCGTCTTGCAGTTGTGAATCGTGTCGACGACGAGGACGTGTTGGCCGGCGGGCAGCGGCGCCGCAAAGAGCTGCAGGAAGTCGGCGCTGTGCAGCTCGCCCGCGTTCTTGTCGCGCGTGACTACGGGCTGGAAGTCGATCGAGACCGTCACGGAGTGCAGGCTGTACTCCTC
>DATAZS010000374.1:0-12242 GCA_036271915.1 Polyangia bacterium | reverse complement strand
TCTATCAATCGTCGCGCAACATGCGGCGCGAGCTCACGACGGAGTACCAGCTCTTCGCCGAGAACCGCGCCTTCGCGCTGCGGGACAACTTCGAGATCCTCGGCGACGAGCTCAAGCGGCTCGCCGCGAGTGGCGACGCGAAGCCCGAGGAGCTGCTCGCGGGCGCGCACGAGAGCTCGATGCTGTACAACACGGCCGTGCTGCTGCTGGCGGCCGACGGGACCTGCCTGCGCGCCGCGCCCGATCGTCCCGAGTACCGGGGCGAGCGCTACGGCGACCGCGCGTGGTTCAAGGCGGCGCGTGATACGTCGCCGGGCGCGGGGCCGCTGTACCGCACGGCCGACGAGCCCGTGCTCGGGCGAACCTTGAAGATCGTGCAGCCGCTGCGGCGCGCGGGGCGCTTCGCGGGCGCGCTCGTGGGCGTCATCGCGTTCTCGGGGGACAACGTCATCGCGCCCGCGCTGCACGACAACCTGCCCATCGAGACCGACGCCGTGCTCGTCGACGAGACGGGCGAGGTCATCTATCCGACCGACCGCGCGCGCGCGACCGAGGGCTCCGACTGGAGCCGCGCCATCGAGCGCGCGACGGCGGGCGGCTCCGGATCCATGTCGGGGCAGGCGCAGGGGCAGGAGGCGCTGTTCGCGTACTCGCCCGTGAAGGCGGGCACGCGGTTCGCCGTCGTGTTCTCGTGGCCGTGGCACACGCTCACGGCGAACCTCAAGCAACAGGCGTTCACGCTGGGCGGGATGTTGCTCTTCGGCCTCCTCATCGCGGGCTTCGCGAGCGTCGCGCTGTCGGCGTACCTCGCGCGGCCTCTTCAAGTGTTGGGCGAGGGCGCGATCCGCATCGCGCGCGGCGAGCGCGTGACGGCGGCCGAGCTGCCGCGCGCCGCGGGCACCGAGGAGGTCGCCGCGCTCGTCGCGGCGTTCGAGCACATGGAGACGTCGATCCAGAAGCGCGACCAGGAGCTGCGCGAGGCGGCGTCGCTGCTCGAGCAGCGCGTGGCCGATCGCACGCGCGAGCTCACGGCGGCGCAGCAGGCCCTCGTCGAGGCCGAGCGCTTCGCGGCCATGGGCAAGACGTCGGCCGCCATCGCGCACGAGCTCAAGAACACGCTGAACGGCCTGGGCATGGCCGTCGAGCTCATCGTGCAGGATCCCACGAACGGGCCGCGCGTCGCGCGCCTGCACCCCCAGGTCACGCGCGAGATCGCGCGCCTGCGCGACGTCGTCGACTCGCTGCTGTCGTTCTCACGCGTGCCGCGCATCGCGCGCGCGCGCGCCGACCTCGCCGACGTCGTGCGCGCGGCGCGCGACGTGCTGGATGATCTGGTCCTCGAGCGCGGGGGCGCCGTGAGCATCGAGACGCCGCCGTCGTTGCCCGCCGTGTGCGACGCGCACAAGATTCAAGGCGTGGTCGTCAACCTCGTGAAGAACGCCGTCGAGGCCGGTAAGACCGTGCGCGTGCGCGCGACCGTTGCGGGCGGCGACGCCGTCATCGAGGTCGAGGACGACGGTCCGGGCCTGTCGGCGATGGCGCGCGATCACCTGTTCGAGCCCTTCTTCACGACGAAGCCCAACGGCACGGGCCTGGGCCTGCCGACGTCGCGCCGCTACGTCGAGGCCCACGGCGGTACGATCGAGGGCGGCACGTCGATCGCGCTCGGCGGCGCGCGCTTCCGCGTCGTGCTGCCACGGGACGAGGCGTCGTGAAGCCCACCGTGCTCGTCGTCGACGACGAGAAGACGTTTCGCATCGTCGCCGAGGAGGCGCTGTCGTCCGAGGGGTTCACCGTGACGACGGCCGCGAGCGGGCACGCGGGCCTCACGGCGTGGCAGCGCGATCCGTGCGATCTCGTGATCCTCGATCGCCACCTGCCCGACACCGACGGCATCGCCGTGCTCGAGGCCATCGTGAAGGAGGCGGGCGAGCGCGGCATCGACACGCTCGTCGTCATCGCGACGGCGTACGCCGACGTCACGAGCGCCGTGCAGGCCGTCAAGCTGGGCGCGTTCGACTATCTCTCGAAGCCGCTGCAGCTCCCCGAGCTCGTCGTCACCGTGCGCAAGGCGCTCGAGGCGAAGCGCCTGCGCGCCGAGGTGCGCCAGCTCAAGGGCCAGCTCGCGGGGCGCGCGCACGCCGTGCTGGGCGACTTCGTCGCGGGCTCGTCGGCGGCTATGGCGTCGGTCGTCGACATGGTCGACAAGGTCGCGCAGTCCCCCGACACGACGGTCCTCGTGCAGGGCGAGTCCGGCACGGGGAAAGAGCACATCGCCGATCTCATCCACCGCAGGACGCCCGGCCGCGGCGCGGGGCCGTTCGTCGAGATCAACTGCGCGTCCGTGCCCGAGAGCTTGCTCGAGAGCGAGCTGTTCGGTCACGAGCGCGGCGCGTTCACCGACGCCAAGCTCAGCAAGCGGGGCCTCTTCGAGGAGGCAGACGGCGGCACGCTGCTGCTCGACGAGGTGGGCGAGATGCCCCTCGCGACGCAGGCGAAGCTGCTCAAGGTGCTCGAGGAGATGACGTTCCGGCGCCTGGGCGGCACACGCGATCTCACGGTGAGCGTGCGCGTCGTCGCCGCCACCAACAAGGATCTCGCCGTCGAGGTCGAGCGCGGCGCGTTTCGCCTCGACCTGTACCACCGCCTCGACGTCTTCCACCTCCACGTGCCCCCGCTGCGCGAGCGGCGCGAGGACGTGCTGCCGCTCGCGACGCACTTCCTCGCGCGCTTCGCGGCGCGCCTGCGCAAGACCGCCGCGCGCTTCGCGCCCGAGACCGAGCGCGTGCTGCTCGCGTACGACTACCCGGGCAACGTGCGCGAGCTGCGCAACCTCGTCGAGCGCGCCGTGATCCTCTCGACGGGCGCCGTCATCGAGCCGGCCTGCATCGTCATCAGCGGGCCGTCGCTGGCCGGCGGCGCGTCGTCGTCGGTGTTCTTCTCGGCCGATCTGACCGACGGCCGGCCGCCCAGCCTCGACGATCTCGAGCGAGGCTACATCGCGCGCCTGTTGCAATTCACGGGCGGCAACAAGACGCACGTGGCCCGGCTCCTCGGCGTCTCCTATCCGACCGTCGCGAAAAAGATTACGGACTACGGCCTGGGTTGAAGGCCTGATCCCGAAAGAAACTTCAGGACGGCCTGAAAGTTTCTTTTGAGCGGGCGCCGCCGGCGATGGGCGTCGGGCGCATGTTTCGCGATGGTCAACGGCGGCACGATCGTTGCTGAGGCTTCGGCGGCCTCCCATGCTCGACCGCCTCATCGACTTCGCCGTTCACAAGCGCTCGTTCACGCTGATCGCGACGCTGGCCTTCATCGTGTTCGGCGTCGTGACCTTCACGAAGCTGAAGATCGAAGCGTTCCCCGACGTCACGAACGTCCAGGTGATGATCATCACCCTGTATCCAGGGCAGGCGGCCGAGGAGGTCGAGAAGCAGGTCACGATCCCCGTCGAGCGCGCGCTCACGGGCACGCCGCGCGTCCTCATCCAGCGCTCGATCACGTCGTTCGGCCTGTCGCAGGTCATCCTCACGTTCGAGGACGACGTCGACATTTATTGGGCGCGGCAGCAGGTGGCCGAGCGGTTGCCCGACGCCGACGTGCCGCCCGGCATCGAGCCGCACCTCGGCCCGAACGACACGCCCGTGGGGCAGGTGTACCAGTACACGCTCGAGAGCGATCACCACAGCCCCAGCGAGCTGCGCAGCTGGCAGGACTGGGTCGTCTCGAAGCAGCTCATGCGCGCGCCCGGCGTCGCCGACGTCGTGAGCTTCGGCGGCTTTCAAAAAGAGTTCCACGTCCTCGCCAACCCGTCGCTGCTGCGCAACAACGGGTTGTCGCTGCACGATCTCATCGACGCCGTCGGCGGCTCGAACGGCGCGACGTCGGGCGGATACCTCTCGCACGGCGAGTCCGAATTCGTCGTGCGCGGGCGCGGCTATCTGCGCGGCGCGCACGACATCGAGAACACCGTGATCCGCGCGCAGAACGGCACGCCCGTGCTCGTGCGCAACGTCGCGAAGGTCGTCGAGGCGTACACGCCCCGGCGCGGCGCCGTCGCGCGCGGCGCCGCGATCGACTCGATCGAGGGCACGATCCTGCTGCGCCGGGGCGAGAACCCGAAGGACGTCCTCGACGCCGTGCACGCGGCCGTCGATCGCGTCAACAAGGAGATCCTGCCGCCCGGCATGCGCATCGTGCCGTTCTACGATCGCACGCACCTCGTCGACACGACGCTCAAGACCGTGTCGCACAACATGATCGAGGGCGTCGTCCTCGTGAGCGCCGTGCTGTGGTTGTTCCTGCGCGCGTTCAGCGGGTCGTTCGCCGTCGCGCTCACGATGCCGCTCGCGCTGCTCACGGCATTCGTGGGCCTGTACTACGCGGGCGTGCCCGCGAACTTGCTGTCGATGGGCGCCGTCGACTTCGGCATCTTGCTCGACGGCGCCGTCATCCTCGTCGAGAACGCGTACCGACACCTGGCCGAGGAGCAGCCACCCCCGCAGTACGTGCCCGACGTCGTCGCACGTGCGGCGAAGGAGGTGGTGCGCCCCACGCTGTTCTCGATGTCGATCATCGGCGCCGCCATGATGCCGATCTTCACGCTCGAGCGCGTCGAGGGCCGCATCTTCCGGCCCGTCGCGCTCACGTACGCGTTCGCGCTCATCGGCGCGCTCTTCTTCACGATGACGGCCGTGCCGGCGCTCACGACGGTGCTGCTCAAGAATCGCAAGGTCGAGGAGACCGAGCCGGCCTTCCTCATCTGGCTGCGCACGCGGTATCTCACGGCGCTGCGGGTCGTGCTGCGCCACTCGTGGGCGCCGCCGCTCGTG
Source organism: Polyangia bacterium (assembly GCA_036271915.1). Lineage (GTDB taxonomy): Bacteria > Myxococcota_A > Polyangia > Fen-1088 > Fen-1088 > DASZFV01. The sequence continues at coordinate 7,410 of DATAZS010000374.1, read as the reverse complement.
GGCATCGCGCTGCTGGCCGGCGCCGTCTCGTTGCTGCCGCGCCTGGGCGCCGAGTTCTTGCCGCAGATGAACGAGGGCGACATCCACGTCACGGTGACGATGCCGAGCGCCGTGTCGCTGCAGCGAGGCGCCGAGGTCCTGCGCGACACGCGCCTCGACCTCTTGAAGTTCCCCGAGGTGAAGGACGTGCTGACCGAGCAGGGCCACCCCGAGGACGGCACCGACGACGAGGCGCCCAACCAGGCCGAGACCTTCGTCATCATGAAGCCCGAGAGCGAGTGGCACACCGGGCGCAAAAAAGACGAGATCGTCGACGCCATGCGCGCCGTCCTCGAGAAGCGCCCGGGCGTCGTCTACAACTTCAGCCAGCCCATCAAGGATCGCGTCGAAGAGTCCATCTCGGGCATCCGCGGGCAGATCGTCGTCAAGATCTACGGCGACGACCTCAACCTCATGCACGACAAGCTCGAAGAGGTGAACCACATCCTGTCGTCGATGCGCGGCGCGCGCGACATCGAGATCTACCGCGCGGGCAGCGCGCAGCACATCGTGGCCGACATCGATCGCGACGCGACGGCGCGCTACGGCGTCCCCGTGCGTGACGTCGAGGACGCGCTCGAGACGAGCTTCGGCGGCCGCGTCGCGACGAGCGTGTGGGAGGGCGAGCGGCGCGTCGACGTGCGCGTGAAGCTGCCCATGCCGAGCGAGGGCGACCTCGCGACGGTGGGCCACCTCGAGGTCCCCGTCGGGAGCGCGCGCGTGCCGCTGTCGGCGCTCGCCAATGTTCACGTCGACCGCGGCCGCACGCAGATCAACCGCGAGCAGGGCGGACGGTTCCTCGCAATCAAGTGCAACATCGAGGGGCGCGACATGGGCTCGTTCGTCGACGAGGCCCAGGCGCGCGTGCGCAAGGAGGTCAAGCTCGACGAGGGGTACTACTTGACGTGGGGCGGAGAATTCGAGAATCAACGACGCGCCATGAAGCGTCTCAGCGTCATCGTGCCCATCTCGATCCTCGCGATCTTCGCGCTGCTCTACATGACGTTCGGCGCGGCGCTGCCGGCGTTCGTCGTGCTGTCGGTCGTCCCCTTCGCGACGGTGGGCGGCGTGTTCGCGCTGTACCTCACGCACACGCCGCTGTCGGTGTCGGCGGCGGTGGGGTTCATCACGCTGTTCGGCGTCGCCGTCATGGACGGCGTCTTGCTCATCACCTACGTGCGCCAGGCGCGTGAGCGGACGCCCGACAGCGAGGAGGCCATCCTCGACGCCGTCGCGCAGCGCCTGCGGCCCGTGCTCATGACGGCGCTGCTCGCGTCGCTGGGCCTGCTGCCGGCGGCGACCTCGCACGCCATCGGGTCGGACACGCAGCGGCCGTTCGCGATCGTCATCATCGGCGGCCTCATCTCGTCGACGCTGTTGACGATGCTGCTGCTGCCCACGCTGTACAAGCTCGTCGAGGGCTGGTTCGGCGGCGGTTTTCGGCGCCGCTTTCGCCCGTCGGTGACGCGATGAGGGCGTTCGTGCTCGCGCTCGTCGTGCTCGCGCTGCCCGCCGTCGCGCGCGCGGGCGAGGCGCTCACGCAGGATGAGGCGGTGTCGGTCGCGTTCAAGCGCAACCGCGACGCCATCGCGGCGCGGCTCGACATCGAGGGCGCCGAGCTCGACGTCGTCGCGGCGCGCGTTTACCCGAACCCCGTGCTGTCGTACGGGCTCAACAACCTCGTGCTCGGCAAGGGCAACACGCAAGGCGGTATGACGAACCCGGGCTTCCTCGACCAGCCCGTGCAGACGGTCGGCGTCTCGCAGGTGCTCGATCTGTGGTCGAAGCGCGGCCAGCGCTCGCGCGTCGCCGAGGAGGGCGTCGCGCACCGGCGCCTGCTGACCGAGGACGCGCTGCGCGAGATCGCGTACGCCGTGCGCTCGGCCTTCGCCGACCTGTCGCGCGAGCAGGGCGAGCGCGATCTGTCGCGCGAGATGGCGGCGCGCTACGCCGAGACCATCCGCCTGTCGCAGTCGCGCTTCCGCGCGGGCGACATCTCAGAGGCCGAGCTGCGCAAGATCGAGCTCGAGGGCACGCGCTACCAAAACGACATCATCGACGCCGACATGGAGTGGGACGTCGCGCGCGGCAAGCTCGCGGGGCTCATGGGCCTGCCGTCGTCGCGCGAGCTGCCCGAGCGCGTGCAGGATCCCGACGTGCGGCCGGCGTTTGACGCCGCGAAGCTCACGGCCGACGCGCTCGAGCGGCGCCCCGATCTGCGCGCCGCCGGCGCCGCGCGCACGGTCGCCGAGGCGGAGCGCGACGCCGCGCACCGCGAGGTCTATCCGGACTTCGAGCTCGGCGCGAGCTACACGCACGACGGCTTCGTCGTCTCGGGCGACAACCCCAACACGCTCGGGCTCAACATTTCACTGCCGTTGCCCCTCTTTGACCGCAACAAGGCCGGCGTCGGGCGCGCCGAGCTCGACATCCGCCGCGCCGACAACGATCGCGAGCGCCTGCGCGTCGCCGTCGAGCACGACGTCGTCGAGTCCGTGCGCAAGACGTCGCGCGCGCAGATCCTGCTCAAGGTCTTCGAGACGGGCGTCGCCGCGAACGAGCTGCCCGCGGCCGCCGTGCCGCTCGCGCAGAGCGCGACGCACGACACGGGCGGCATGCTGAAGCGCGCCGAGATCGCGCTCAACGTCGCCGAGAAGTCTTACAAGGCGGGCGCGGCGTCGCTGCTCGATCTGCTCGAGGCGCAGCGCACGAACCTCGAGACGCGCGCGCAGTACCTGCGCGTGCTTTACGACTATCGCCAGGCCACCATCGACGTGACCCACGCCGTGGGAGAGGGAAGCCCGTAACATGCGACCCCGTAACATGCGAAACCGATCGACCGTCACCGTCCTCGCGGCTTGCCTGCTGGCGGCCGCCTGCTCGAAGGGGCACGAAGAGGGCGGCGACAAGTCCGAGGGCGCGGGCGAGGGGGCGCACGACTTCGTGCGCTTCAACCCGGGCAGCGCGCCGCTCGACTTCATCAAGCTCGAGGCCGTCGCCGAGACGGCGGGCGCGACGTCGGTCACGTTGCCCGGGCGCGTGACCTTCGACGAGGACCACACGCAGCGCGTGGCCTCGCCCATCGACGGGCGCGCCGTCTCGATCCTCGCGAAGCTGGGCGACAAGGTGCGCGCGGGCCAGCCGCTCATCGAGCTGTCGTCGCCCAACGTCGGCCAGCTCCAGGCCGACGCGCAGAAGGCCATGTCGGATCTCTCGCTCGCCGAGAAGGCGACCGAGCGCGTACACAAGCTGCAGGCCGAGGGCGCCGTCGCCGACAAGGACGTCGCGCAGGCCGAGAACGATCTCCGCAAGGCGAAGTCGGACTCGGGACGCACGACGGCCCAGCTCAAATCGTTGGGGGTCTCCGCGACCGACCCGGCGGTCGCCGTCGCGCTGCGCGCGCAGATCCCGGGCGTCGTCGTCGAGCGCAACGTCCTCGTCGGCCAAGAGGTGCGCGCCGATCAGGCGGCGCCGCTCGTCACGATCACGAGCCTGGACACGGTGTGGGTGCAGGCCGACGCCTACGAGCAGGATCTGTCGCTCGTCGCCGAGGGCGACGCCGTGACGATCCGCGTGCCCGCGTACCCGGCCGAGTCGTTCCCCGGCAAGGTCGGCCACATCGGCGAGGTCGTCGACGCGGCGTCGCGCACGGTGAAGATTCGCTGCCTCGTCGACAACAAGAGCCGCAAGCTCAAGCCCGAGATGTTCGCCAAGGTCGACGTGCTGAACGCCGCGGGGCACAAGCTCATCCTCGTGCCCGCGCAGGCCGTGCTCAACGACGGCGACAAGTCGGTCGTCATCGTCGCGAGCGAGGGCAACGTCTTCCGCTCGCGCCGGGTCGAGGTCGGCCCCGAGACGGACGGCAAGGTGCGCGTCCTCACGGGGCTGCACGCGGGCGAGAAGATCGTGACCGACGGCGCGATCTTCATGAAGCGCGAGATCGACACGCAGTAGGCGAGGTTTCGGATCGGGCCTTGCACATCGCCCGTGCATGCCCATTCGCTATCACTCCCAAACTGTCAGAAAAGAGACACTCCACACCGTCTCGCTCGTCGCGCCTCACCTCGATCGCGGCATGGCCGTGCTCGACGTCGGGTGCGGCGAAGGCTACGTCGGCGAGGAACTGGCCGCGCGCGGCGTGCGCAAGGTGTGGGGCGTCGACATCGTCGACCTGCGCCGCGACAAACGGCGCCCCTTTTGGCTCTACGACGGTCGAACGCTGCCGTTCCCCGACGACGCGTTCGACCTCGTGACGCTGAACTTCGTGCTGCACCACGTGCCGGACGAGCGGAAGATCGCGCTCGTGCGCGAGGCCTTGCGCGTCACGCGCGCCAAGGTCTTCATCCTCGAGGACACGCCCACGACGGCCTTCGACCGCTTCGTGAGCAACCGCCACGGCGACTCCTACCGGCGCAAGATCGACAGCGACGCGCCGTTCGGCTTCCTGACGCCCGCCGAGTGGGGCTGGCTGTTCCGCGGCATGGGTCTCGAGCCCGAGACGCACGAGCTGTCGCGCTTCTGCCGCTCGGTGCTGCAGCCGTTCGCGCGCACGGCCTTCACGCTGCGCAAGCCGCGCGGCGAGGCGGCGTTCGCCGCCGTCGAAGTTTCACCGGCGCGCTGACGGGCCTTCGTCAGCTTCGATGTCGACGCGTCATCGCGTGCCGTCGAGCGCGAGCGTCACCTGGTGCTTCGCGCCGCTGCAGTCGGGGCGCGTGCCGCGCGCGAGGCCGGCGCGCACGCGGATGGGGCCCGACACGAGGAACGCGAAGGTGTCGAACTTCGGGTCGTGGTAGGTCTCCGTCGTCTTCCAGCCGGCCGCCGTGAAGGCCCGCAGGGCGCGCGCGCCGCCCGTGTCCGGATCGGCGGCCTCGAGGCAGTACATGGCGCGCACGTCGTCGGCGTAGGTCGCGGGCTCCCACGGCGAGATGAGGCGCGCGCCGGGGATCGTCGGCATGCTGGCCGCGGCCTGATCGACGAACGTCGAGCGGCGCGCCGCCGTCGTCGTGATGGCGTGAAACGCATACAGGCCCAGCCCGAAGGCGAGGATGAGCGTGCCCAAGATCAACCTGCGAGCCGATTGCACGCGCGCAGCCTAGCAGGCCACGCGCGCGAACGGGGCCGTCACGGAACGGCGAGCCGCGCGTCGATGCGCGCGGCGAGGCCCGAGGCGCGCGCGAGCGGTCGGCCGACGGCGAGCGCGAGGAGCTCGGGGCGGCCCACGACGACGGCCGAGTGGCGCGCGCGCGTGAGCGCCGTATAGACGAGCTCGCGCGTGAGCAGCGGGAGATCGCGCTCGGGCAGCACGAGCGCGACGTGGTCGACCTCGGCGCCCTGCGCCTTGTGGACGGTCGTCGCGTAGGCGACGCGCAGATCGTCGCGCAGGCCCTCGAGCGGGAACGCGGCGAGGCCCGCGCCGCGCGGGAAGACGACGACGCGGGCGGGGCGCGCGTCGCCGCTCACCGCGCTCACGACGACGCCCTGGTCGCCGTTGAAGAGGCCGCGATCGTAGTCGTTGCGGATCATGAGGACGGGCGTGCCGGACGCGAGATCGTCGGAGGTCGTGCCCGCGGCGGCGTCGGCGCGACGCGCGAGGAGCTGGTTGAGGCTGTCGGCGCTCGTGGCGGCGCCCGCCTCGCGCGTCACGGCGAGGACGCGCAGGCTGAGGTGGTGGCGCACGAGGCGCTGCAGCGCCTCCGTGTCGTCGGCATCGAACGGCGCGCTCGCGACGCTGCCGAGCCGGTAGACGCGCGCCGCCGTGAGCGCGCCGTAGTCGGGCAGCGCGCGCACGCGCGTGCGCAGCCATTGCTCGGCGAAGGCCGCGACGAGGCGACGCTCGGCCCCCGAACCGTGAGTCGGCGGTGAGAGCAACTCGAAGCCCGACCACGTCAGGTCGGCGGCGCGCGCGCGCGGCGCTTCGGTGAGGGCGCGCGCGCCGCCGTCGTGGACGGCGCGCGCCGCCGCGAGGACGGACGCGCCCGCGGGCGCGCTCGGATCCTGACGGTGACTCTGCGTGAGGCGCGCGGCGCGTGGCGCAAGCTCGCGGAACACGGCGCCCGCGTCGACGGACGGCAGTTGATCAGCGTCGCCCACGAGCACGAGGCGCGCGTCGGGACGCAGCGCGCGCACGAGCCGCTCCATGAGGCCGAGATCGATCATCGACGCCTCGTCGACGAGGACGGCCCGGTGGGGCAGGGGGAAGTTCTCGTGGTGACGGAACTCGCCCGCGCGCGCCGCGCGCCCGCCGCGATAGCCGAGGAGGCGGTGCAGCGTGCGCGGCTCTGGCGCGTCGGCGACGCTCGCGCCCAGCGATTCGGCGATGCGGTTCGCGGCGCGGCCCGTGGGCGCGGCGAGCGCGATCTCGTCGGGGCCGAGGCCGAGGTGGCGGAGCGCGCGCACGATGCCCGCGAGCAGCGCCGTCTTGCCCGTGCCGGGACCGCCCGTGACGAGGGTGAGCGGCCGCGTGAGCGCGGCGTCGAGGGCGGCGCGCTGCTCGGCGTTGAACGCGCGATCGGCCGGCGCCGCGTGCGCGAGCGCGCCCTCGAGCGCGCCGGGCGGCAGCGCGAAGGCCGGCGCCGCGAGGCGGGCCGCGAGGGCGCGCGCGAGCCGATCCTCGAGGCGCCAATCGCGGTGCGCGTAGAGACAGCCGCCGTCGAGGATGAAGGGCTTATACGCCTCGGGCGTGCCGACGAGCGGCCCGAGCGCTGTCCCGAGGCGCGCCGCGAAGTCCTCGGCGTCGCGCAGGTGCGTGCCCGCGACGTCGAGGCGGGCGAGGGTGGCACCGAGGTCCGCGAGCGGCAGCCGCGTGCTTCCCCCGGCGCGCGCCTCCTCGAGCGCGAGCACGACGAGCGCGAAGGATCGCCGCTCTGGCGGCGACAGCGCGGGTGCCCACGACGCCGCCTCGTCGACGAGGTAGAGCGTCTCCTCGGCGACGTCGGCGTCGCGCGCGGCCGCGACGAGGTCCGGCGACAGCGCGCGCGTCACGAAGGGCGACCGCCGGGCGCTCACGCCGCGCCTCTCTCGGCGGCGAGCTGCTCGGCGAGCTCGCGCTCCCACTGCACGATGTCGTCGAAGGTCGGACGCCCGATCTCGAGGCCCTCGGGCAGCGCGCGCAGGAAGACGTAGACCGTGCCGCCGAAGCGCGCCTCGTAGTCGGCGGCGTCCGTGATGCCGAGCATCTTCACGAGCGCGAGCGCGTACAGGCGGCGCTGCAGCTCGTAGTTCGCCGCGACGTGCGCGCGCACGGCGTCGGCCGAGAAGTCGGGCAAAAGGTCGCTCTTCCAGTCGCCGAAGTAGGTGCGACCTTCGTGCTCGAAGATGAAGTCGACGTAGCCTTTGACGAAGCCCGCGTCGGCGCCGCCCGCGGCCGCCGGG
>DATAZS010000373.1:0-14820 GCA_036271915.1 Polyangia bacterium | reverse complement strand
CATGTCGAAGCCGGCGCCGTTGTCGCGCACGAAGTACACCGTGCGACCGGCCTCGTCGAGGGCGCCGAGCTCGATGCGGGCGCGCGGCGTGCGACGCGTGAACTTCCAGGCGTTGTTCAAGAGGTTGTCGAGGACGGCGCCCAGGAGGGGCCTGTCGCCGCTCGTGACGAGCCCGTCGCGGATCACGAACTCGACGTCGCGCTCGGGCTGCGACGCCGCGAGGCGCTCCGTCGTCGCGCGCGCGAGCGCGCTGAGGTCGACGCGCTGGCTGTGCAGGTCGACACGCGTGAGACGGCTGAGCGCGAGCAGGCCGTCGATGAGCTGTCCCATCTGCTCGGCGGCGTCGCCGATGCGTCGAAGGTGGCGTTGACCGATCTCGTCGAGCCGGTCGCCGTAGTCGTCGAGCAGCACGCTCGCGAAGCCGTTGATGCCACGCAGCGGGGAGCGGAGATCGTGCGCGACCGAATAGTTGAAGGCCTCGAGCTCGCGGTTGGCCGCCTCGGCAGCCTCGCGCGCGCGCCGGACCTCGGCCTCGGCGCGCTTGCGGTCCGAGATGTCGCGCGCCGCCATCGAGGCGCCCACGAGCGCGCCGCCCGAGTCGCGAATCGGGGAGATCGTGATCGAGACGTCGAGCGTGCCGCCGTCCTTCCCTCGGCGCACCGTCTCGACGGGGGCGATCGGCTCACCCTTGGACAGACGTGCGACGAGCGCGCCGTGCTGCTCTTCGTGCTGTCCGGGCGGCAGCAACGTCGCGAGTGGCTTGCCGACGACGTCGTGGGCGGCGTGGCCGAACAGCCGCTCGGCGCCCCTGTTCCAGCTCCGGATGAGGCCGTCGAGGCTCGTGGCGACGATGGCGTCTCCCGAAGACTCGACGATGGCGGCCAGCTGCAGCCGCTGCTCGTCGGCGCGTCGACTCTCGGCGCGCGCGCGCTCGGCGCGCAACGTCGCGTCGTGCGCGATGAGCTGGCTTCGCTTCGTGAGGTTGGCGAGCAGCAGGATCGTCGCGAGGCCGGGCACGTAGATCGAGTGGCGCAGCTGGCCCTCGAACGCGGCGACGGCGAGCACACAGCCGAGGGAGAAGACGGAGAACGCGGCGACCTGCCGCGGAGACTGCAGGCACATGCTCGAGGCGGCGAACGTCACGAACGCGCCCACCCACCACGTCGACTCGCCGTGGTTTCCCGCGATGAGGTAGCAGTAGTGCGCGACGAGGAGGCACACCCACGCCGTGAAGAGCGTCGAGAAGTGTCGCGCGAGCCAGTCGCTTCGATGGCTCGCGCCCACGAGCAGCGCGCTCAGACAGACGACGAGCAGCCGCCCCGGCAGCGGGTTGAACGAGCCCGGGAGCAGGAGCTCGACGGTGAACCACCAGAACAGATAGACGGCGCCCGCGATGGACGCGACGACCCGCAGGCGACCGAGCCCCTGGTCGCCGCGCGTTGGCCCCGTTCCGTCGACGTCAGCCGGTGCCATCGCGCGAGGAACGAGGTTCCTCGCCCTGACGGCCGGAGTCAAGGTCAGGGCACGAAGACGATGCGCTGACCCGCGGGCGTCGGCGCGGTCCACGCCTTCTCGACGTCGGCCAGCGGGACGCGCCGCGCGTCCACGGCGATCTTCCCCGCGGCGATGGCGTCGGCGATGCGCGGGAGCTCGGCGACGATGTGCTCGAGCGGGACCGAGCCCTGACCGCTCCCCATGACGCGGAGGTTCGTCGAGCGTAGCGCCACCGATGGCAGGCTCATCGTCGGCCCCGCCACGGAGCCGATCTGCACCCAGTCGAGGGGCCGGGCGCGCTCCTTTCGGCCCGTGAGCAGCGCCACCATGGCGTGGGCCGCGGGCTCGCCCCAAAGATAGTCGAGGACGACGTCGGACTCGGAGGCGGCCTTCGCGAGGTGCGCGCCGACGGACGCCGGATCGCCCACGAGGGAGATCGCCTCGTCGGCGCCCGACGACGCGAGACGGTCGCCGTCGCGCCCCGCGCCGACGACGCGGCCGGCCCCGAGAAGCCGCGCGATCTGGATCGCCATCTGGCCAGCGTTGCCCGTCGCGCCCAGCACGAAGACGCTCTGGCCCGGCTGAAGCCGCGCGCGCAGGCGCAGCGCGATCCACGCCGACATCGCCGGGTTCATCGCGGCCGCGATCGCCGCGGCGTCGGCGCCCGCGGGCAGGGGCGCGCAGCGCCTGCGATCGGCGACGACCCGCGCCGCCATCGTGCCGAACGGCGTGTCGTGCACGACGCAGTACACGAGCGTGCCGTCGGCGAGGCGTCCCACGGCGTCGATGACGGGGACCATGGGCAACACGCGTTCGTCGGCGTAGTGCGCGCCGGACGCGCCCGCTCGAACGCGGGGATGAAGGCCCGCGGCGAGCACGTCGACCCAGACATCGTCCGGCCCGGCGGGCGGCGGGATCGCGAGGTCCTCGTAGCGGGGCGGGGCGGTGAAGTCTCGAACGACGGCTGCGTACATGGTGTCCTCGTGGTTATTAGTTGGTGTCACAAACTAAATAGTTCGCGATGCCAAGTGAGTCAAGCGAGGCGTCCTGTCGGCGGATGTCGTCGCCGTGGTACAAAGGCCGGACATGGCCATCGCTCGCAAGGTGCCCCAGGTGCGGCCCGCCCGGCCCTTGCTGACCCTCGCTGACGGGCTCGCGCAGCTCTCGTTCGCCGTGCAGAGCGCGATCGGCCGCGTCGCCGATCTCCATGATCTGTCGCTCGTTCAGATCCGGCTCCTCGGGATCTTGCGCGATCGGGAGCCCGCGATGCTCGCCGTCGCGACGGTCATGAACCTGGACAAGTCGAGCGTCACGGGGCTCGTCGATCGGGCCGAGCGTCGCGGGCTCGTGCGGCGGACGACGACGCCCGAGGACGGGCGCGCGGTTCGCGTCGGGCTCACGGCGCGCGGTCGCGGGCTCGCGCAGAAGCTCACGAAGCAGGTCGACCGCGAGCTCGGACGGCTCGTCGAGGGTCTCCCCGGCGTTCACCGCCGAGCGTTGCTGACGATCGCGAGCCAGATCGTGGCCGACGACGCGCGCCGCCGGTTCCCCGACGTCGCGCGGCGGCCCTGAGGATCTACGCCGCGAGGCCGGGCAGGGGCATCTTCGACGTGGCGGCCAGCTTGGGATCGCCGAAGCCGGCGTAGTTCGTGATGTTCATCGCGTCGCAGATCGAGAGCAGCGCGCGTTCGTGGCGCGAGTTCGGATCGGTGCCGTCGAAGTGCAGGTAGCGGCCCGCGGGGTTGGTCTTGAGGTAGCCCGTGGCGCCCGCGAAGACGAAGCGCATGTTCTGCTGGTTGTGGTTGACGGCGTCGCCCATGTCGCGCGCCCACACCATGAGCGTGTTGTCGTACAGCGTGCCCGAGCCGTCGGCCTCGGGGATCGACTTGAGCTTCGTGATCAGGTCCACGAAGCGCTGCGAGAGCCACTGCTCGAGCTTGATGAGGTTCGTGAACGTGGGGCCGCCGCCGTGGATGAAGCCGCCGTGCTCCTCGCCCTGCAGCATCTGATCGGCGAGGTCGACGTTCATGCTCTGGTCGGAGCCGAACTGGATGGCGGCGACGCGCGTGATGTCGCACGCGAAGGCGCTCGTGATGAGATCCATGTGCACGAGGTTCGTGTTCAGCACGTTCGTGGCGTCGTCGGCGGGCACCGTCGTCGGCTTCATGCACGCGGAGGCGCCCGTACCCGCGCCCGTGCTGGGCATCGACATCTGCGTGAGGCGGTTCTCGACCTGGCGGAGCGAGTCGAGGTGCGCGTCGAGCTTCGCGCGATCGTCGCTGCCGACGATCGCGCGCAGGCCGTTGATCTCGCCGTTGACGAGATCGAGGATGCTCTTGCGCCGGCGCAGCAGGTTCGCCGTCGAGGCCGCCGACGTCATGCCCGTGCCGCCCGCGGGCGCGGCGCCGCCGAAGATCGTGTTGTAGGCGCTGAGCGGCGAGCTGATCGTCGGCAGGTTGTTCTGCCGGTTGAACATCGTGCGACCGCCGTTGGAGTTCGTGTTGGCCCCCAGCAGCAGGGTCGCGATGGGGCGATTGATGCCCTGACCCATGAGGCTGTCGCCGATGAACTGGTCGACCGAGATCATGGCGGGCTGACCCGAGTAGGAGAACCCGAGGCCCGACAGGCCGTCGGGGCTGCCGTGGTTGTCGCCCGGGTTGCCGCTCACGAGGCCGTCGACGAGCACGATGCTGTCCTTGGCCGCCGACAGCGGCTGCGTCGAGTCCGTGAACGTGAAGGCGTTCTCGCCCGAGACATTCGTGGGTGTCCACAGCGGGGGCGACGTGCCCATCGTGCAGAACAGCAGGACGCGCTTCGGCCGCTTCGTGGGCGCGGCGTCGGCGCGCAGCGAGCGCAGGAAGGGCGACAGCAGAAGGCCCGCGCCCACGCTCGTCGTGAACTGTCGTCGGCTGAGGGAAGGCATGGGGATTCGATCTCCTTTGGCTTTGCTCACGAGCCGTCCCGCTGCGTGAAGTGCGGCGCGTGAATGATGGCCGTGAGCACGTCGTGCAGGCCGTATTGCCCCGCGGCGCCGTTGATCGCGTCGTACGTGCACGCGTCCTGCGGCCACGAGTCGCTGCCGTAGGCGAAGTACGCCCAGTAGCGGACGAGGCACTGCTTGACGGCGTCGTTCGTCGACAGGTACGTCGACAGCTCCGTGACGCCGTTGAACGCGACGTCAGTGCCGTTCGCGCCGCCGCCCACGACGGTGCCCGTCGCGTCGATCGCGATGCCGTTCTCCTGGTCGCGCCAGCGGCCCCACTCGTCGTAGTGCTCGAAGCCGTCGCCGATCGGATCCATGAGGTGGTGACACGCGGCGCACGTCGCGTCCTGATCGTGCTGCGAGAAGTGTTGGCGCGTCGTCTGCGTCTGCGTGGGCGGCGCGAGCTTCGTGTTGACGTTCGCGGGCGGCGGCGGAATGTTCTGGCACAGCAGGCGGATGCGCACGAGCTTGCCGCGCAAGACGGGCGACGAGATCGCGGCGTCCGAGTAGCCCGTCATGATGCTGCCCTGCGCGAGCAGGCCGGGGTTACGCTGGTTCGGCATGAGCGTCACCTTCGTGAACGACGAGCCGAGCTGCGTGCCGTCGCTGGGGTAGATGCCGTAGAACTGCGCGAGCTCCTGATTGAAGAACGAGTAGTTCGCCGTGAAGAGCGACGACACGGGCAGGTTGTTCGTGAACGCGTCGAGCAGGAACGCGCGCGTCTCGCCCGCCATCGAGGCCGTGAGCGTGGGCGAGGGCATGTACACCGTGTTGTCCTTGACGACGGTGCCCACGCGGTCGAGGCCGAGCCAGCCCGTCATGAAGGTCATGACGGCGTCGGCCGCGCGCGGATCCTGGAGCAGCCGGCTCGCCTGCTGATCGAGCTGCTGCTGCGTCGCGAGCTGGCCCTGATCGGCGGCCGCCTGCAGCTGGGCGTCGGGCATGCTGCCCGTCAGCAGGTACGACAGGCTGCTCGCGACCTCGTATGGCGTGAGCGACACCGTCGCGCCCGAGCCCGCGCCGAGCTCACGGCGGTAGAGGAAATAAGGCGACTGGATCATGGCCGTCACGACGGCGGTGACGCCGTCGCTGAACGACGCCTCGGCCGCGAAGAGCGCTTCGTACGCCGACAGTTGCGTCGCCGTGACGGGCGCGCGGAAGGCGCGGCGTCCGAAGGCGTTGATGAACTGCTGCCGACAGGTGGCGTCGGTCGTCGTGCACGACGACAGCTGCGACAGGTGGTTCATGACGGCCCAGCTCGCGACCGTCTCGGAGTAGTCCGCGAGTTGCTGGGCGTTGAGGCCCTGAACGAGCAGCGCGCCCGCGTCGGCCGAGAAGCCGAGCACGAGCGGATCGCTGAACACGGTCACCGTGGGCAGCGTCGTGTCACCGTAGAAGAGATCGCGCAGCGTGTTCTGGAACTGCGGCGCCGTGAGCCGGCGCAAGATCCGTTGGCCGGGGCTCTGCGACGTGCACGGCTGCGCCGAGGCCAGCGCCGTGGGCGGCGCCGCCAAGGTGGTCGCCGTCATCCCCGCGGCGCCGCTGCCCGCGCCCCCGGCGACGCTCGCGCCGGCGTTGCCGCCGGACGCGCCGGCAGCGGATCCGGTCGAGGTCGCGCCCGGCGTGCCGCTGCCTGAAATGCGGCCCGTGCAGCCGAGCGCCACGAGCACGCTCGCCGCCGCGAGCCGACCTGAGGATCTTCGGAGACGGGGCGACGCGCTCATACGTCACTAGGACGTCATCCCACCGGAACCTTCACGCCCTCCGTCGAATTCAAGGCCGCCAGAAGGGCGGCGCGTCGGCCTAGGGCCGCCAGAAGGGCGGCCCGTTGGTATCGACGCGTCGCTTCGCGATGAAGGCGTCGTCGACGTACAAGGTCGTGGGCGCGGGTGTGAGGCCGTCGGTGATCGTGCCCACCGTCCAGGCGAGCGCGGACGCGGCCGCGTTCGTCGTCGGGCCCGCGACGTCGAAGACGGACGCGCCGTCGAGCCACACGCGCAACGCGCCCGAGGCGTCGGCCGCGGGGTGCAGGAATACTTGCACCTGGAACCAGCGACCCAGCGGCACGGTGACGTGCTCCAAGGGCGTCACGTCGCCCGTGACGTGGCTGAGGAGCTGGAGCTCGAGCGTGCCGCTCGCGCCCTCGGGGCCGAGCTTGACGTCCCACAGCGCGACGTTGCCGTCGTCGGCGTGGAAAGAGAAGAACACCCAGTAGGTCGCGGGCGTCGCCGTCGCGGGCAGGTAGAACCACGCGCCGTAGTAGGCGTCGTCGACCAAGCCGTGCCGCGTGACCTGGCCGGCCGACATCGCGCCCGCCGCGCCCGCCGTCGACACGAGCGCGTAGCGCCCGCTGCGCGCGAGGCCCGGCTGCACGGAGATCGCGCCGCCGCCCGTCGCGTACGTCGTGCCGGCCGAGGTGCCGCCGCGCAACCAATCGTCGAGGCCGCCCGTCTCGTGATCGCTCCACCACAGGAAGTCGGGGTCGGGGCCGAGATCGAGCGGCTTGCCGCAGCCGCTCGCGACGGCGAGCGTGCACGCGAGCGCGAGCGCGAGCGCCGAGGTGCCGAGCCGCCGCGTCGTCAAGGCGTGTGAGCCGACGCCGACGCCAAGGTCCGGCGCGCCGCCTCGCCGAAGCGTCCCGCGGGGAAGCGCCGCAGATAGGTCGTCGCGAACGTGCGCGCGCGCGCGTCGCCGCGCGCGTTGGCGGCCTCGATCGCGAGCGCGAGCGCCTCCTCGATGAGCGCGCCGTTCGGCCAGCGCCGCAGATAGTCGTCGAGCAGGCGCGCGGCGCCCGCGGGATCGTGGTCGCGGCGCAAGGCGCGCATGGCCGTCGCGACCAGCGTCGGCTCGTCGTCGATGACGGGCAGCGCCTCGCGCTTGGGGGCGCGCGCGTCGACATGCGGCGCGGCGACGCGCGGCTGACGCGGCGGTGTCGCGGCGAGCGGAGCCTCTGCGGGGATCTCGGCTTGCACGGCTTGCACGTTTTCGTTTTCGTTTTCGACGATGACGGGTTTCGCCGGCGTGTTCGCGGGCGCGGCCCGCGGAGCCGTCACGGGCGCGTCGTCCTGCGGCGCGACCCAGGCCACGAGGCGCCGAACCTGCGCGCCGACCCACTGCCGCGCGAACGACGTGCGCGAGATCGCGGCGCCCACGAGCAAGATCGCGGCGAACAAGAGCGCGAGCGTCGCGGGCCGCCCGCGCCACGTCGCGGGCGCGCCGTTCGCCTCGAGCGCCGCGCGCACGCGCGCCTTTTGGATCGGCGACGACTCGTGCCGCGCGCGCGCCGTCAACAGCGCGACGCCCTCCGCCTCGAGCGATCCCGCGACGGGCGCGCCGTCGATCAAACGTTCCAAACGTTCCAAACGTTCCAAACGTTCCAGCCGTTGCAAAGGCTTGCTCACCGCGAACCCTCCCTCTTGCGATGATCTTCGACCAGCGCGAAGAACTCTTTGCGCGCGTGGTGCAGGCGCGTCCACACAGTGGCGACAGGGATGCCCTGCATGCGCGCGATCTCCTCGCCGCTGTAGCCTTCGACCTCGAACAGCACGAACGTCGCGCGCCGCTTGTCGCTCATGCGCGCGAGCAGCTGCTCGAGCACGCGTCGCCGTTCCTTCGTCTCGAGGACGGCCGCGGGGCTCTCGCCCTCGTGTGGCAGCTCGGTGAGCTCGCGCTCGTCGTCACGTCGCCGCGACAGCACGCTCTTGAACCAGCGCCGGCGACGGTGCGCCGCGACCTGCCGGCTCGCGATGCGGAACAGCCACCCCGCGACGTTGCGGTGATCGAAGTCCACGAGGCGACGGCGCACGACGAGGAACACCTCTTGCGCCAGATCCTCGGCGTCGGCCGCGGGCGCGCCCAGCGCGAGCAGCCAGCGCGAGACGTCGTCGAACCACGCGTCGTAGATCTCCTCGAACGTGGCGGTGGCCGGCGCCGTCACGTCAGAGGGCGTTCGCACCGGGCGTTCTACGCGACGTACGGAGTGGAGAGACAGGGCGGCGACCTCCAGAGACACATCGGCATAAGGACGCTCGGGCCGCAAAACCTTCACGCAAGACCTTCACGGACCAAGACGCAGGGCGACGCCCGCGAAGCCGGAAGCCCTCAGCCACGACGCGTGACCGACGACGCCGTCGGGCTCGAACGCGAGCGCGCGCGGCAATGCGCTGATATCAATGCTGAAACCCAAGATTGGCATGATGCGTCCGTGGCCGAAGGCCACGATACCACCCAGGCGGCCGCCGACATCGAGGGTGCCCGTGGACGCGCCGCCCGACGGCGCGATCTGCAGCCAGCCCACCACGGCCTCGACGTCGAGGCCTGCGTCGATTCGTCGGCCGCGCCAGCCGAGGCGCGCGCCGGCGTCGGCCGAGACGCGCCGCTCTCGGACGCGTCCCGGCGCGTCGTCCGCCCGTGCGCCGAAGGTCGCGCCCACGCCCGCGAGCGCCGCGACGCGCCCGCCGCCGAGCGCGACGCGCGCGAGGCCGCCCACGAAGGCGGCGCGGTCGGGCGTCGCGAGCAGGTTCGCGCCCAGCGTGGGCGCCGCCTCGAGACGGACGGGCAGGCGTGGCGGCAGTGGTGGCGCGGGCGGCGGCGTCGGCGCATCCGGCGCCGGTCCCTCGGGCGGCGCGAGCGTGAGCGCCACGAACACGGCGGCCACTTGCGCGCGACGCCCGCAGTCGCGCGTCTCGTCGACGACCTCCCGCGCGCGCCCCGCGATCGCGACGCGATAGCGCGCGCCCAGATCGTCGATCTGCAGCGTCGGCCGCTTGTCGACGGGTGGCAAACGCGCGGCGCCCACGAGCGCCGTGACGCCGGCCCACACGACGTCCGCGTCGGGACAGCGTCCGGGCGCGGCGGGCGTCGGGTCGGAGAGGCCGGGATTCGGCGTGGCGACGAACAACGCGCAGAGCAGTGCGGGCAACCCGAACATTCGGCCTGCCAGCAACGTGACTGAGCGGCCCGTTCCCGTCAACGATCGATGTCCAGCTCGAGCTGACGCGGCCTGAAAATTATCGGCAAAGGTCGTACAGTTCGCCGGCTGACATGAGCGAGATTCGATTGGTCGTCGCCGACGTCGACGGGACGCTGTTGACGCCGCAGAAGGAGCTGACGGCGCGCGCGCGGGCCGCCGTGCTCGCGCTGCGGCCCGCGGGCATCGCGTTCGCGCTCACGAGCGGGCGTCCGCCGCGCGGCCTCAACATGTTGATCGAGCCGCTCGGCATCACGACGCCCATCGCGGCCTTCAACGGTGGCATGCTCGTTCGCCCCGATCTCTCTGTGATCGAGCAGCGTCTCCTGCCGTCGGAGATCGTCGGCCCCATCATCGAAGCCCTCGAGCGGCACGGGCTCGACGTCTGGCTCTATCGGGGCGTCGACTGGTTCATCCGCGCGCTCGGCGCGCCGCACGTCGAGCGGGAGCAGCACACGGTCGAGTTCGCGCCGACGGTCGTCGCCGGCTTCGACGATCTGCGCGAGGGGATCGTGAAGATCGTGGGCGTGAGCGAGGATCTCGCGGCCGTCGCGCGCTGCGAGGCCGATCTTCGGAAGGATCTGGGCACGCACGTGTCGGCCGCGCGCTCGCAGCCGTACTACCTGGACGTCACGCACCCCGGCGCCAACAAGGGTGAGGTCGTCAAGCGGTTGTCGACGCTGTTGAAGGTCCCCGCCGAGCAGATCGCGACGCTGGGGGACATGCCGAACGACGTGTTGATGTTCGCGCTCGGCGGCCTCGGCATCGCGATGGGCAACGCCAGCCCCGACGTGCAGCGCGCCGCGAGGCGGGTCACGGCCTCGAACACCGACGAGGGCTTCGCCCAGGCAATCGAGAAATACGTTCTTCAGACGAACACCTAACGGACCAACTAAACGATGACGACGGCGAGCTTGCCGATCGTCCGGCCGGTTTCGATCTGGCGGTGCGCGTCGCCGACCTGCTCGAGCGCGAACCGCGCGCCGACGTGCACGCGCAGGAGGCCGCGATCGACGAGCCGCGCGATCGACGTCAGGATGCGTCCCTGGTGCCCGGGGTCGAGGCCGTTGGCGACGCGCGCGCCCATGAACTCGTAGTGCACCGAGATGCTCCGGTACAGGAGGAGGGGCGCGCGATCGCCGGGCGTCGCCGCGAGGATCGTTACGAGCTGTCCGCCGGGCGCGACGCAGTCGATGCTGCGCCGGAAGGTGTCGTCGCCCACCGTGTCGAGCGCGACGTCGACCCCGCGTCCGCCCGTCAGCTTCTTGCAGCGCGCCGCGAAGTCGACGCTCCGATAGTCGATGACCTCGTCGGCGCCGAGGACGTCGCGGCAGAACGCGATCGACTCGGCGCGCCCCGCCGTCGTGATGACGCGGCAGCCGTGCAGCCGCGCGAGCTGGATCGCGACGTGCCCGACGCCGCCGGCGCCCGCGTGGATGAGCACGGTCTGGCCCGGCTGCAGGCGCGCGCGGTCGTGCAAGGCCTCCCAGGCCGTGAGGCTCACGAGCGGCAGGCAAGCCGTCGTCGGATGGTCCAGCGTCGCGGGCTTCTTCGCGGCGGCGCGCGCGTCGAGGAGCACGTACTCGGCGTTGGCGCCCGGCCCGAAGAGGTTCGGGCACCCGAAGACCTCGTCTTGGTCGCGCCACCCCTCGACGTCGGGCCCGCGCGCGACGACGACGCCGCTCGCGTCGTACCCGAGGACGATGGGGAACGCGCGTGACGCGCCCCCGCCGTGGCGAACCTTGGCGTCGACGGGGTTGACGGAGGTCGCGTGAACTCGCACGAGGAGCTGATACCTTCCCGGGGTCGGCATCGGGAGCTCCTCGGGGCGCAGCACTTCAGGACCACCGTGTTCCCGCATGACGATTGCGCGCATGATGGCGAGCTTACCGAAGTTCGAAATCGGCCGCCGATCGACTAAATCTAAGGACCAGCAAGGAAGACCCGGGGCTCGACCCGGGTTCAACCCGCATCGGAGTGTTCATGAAGGTATCCGTCAGAGTCGCCGCCGCCTCGATCGCGCTCGGAATGGTCATCGTGCTCGTCGGGATGAGCCGGGCGGGGCAGCCAGCGCGGCCCGCCGACGTCCAGGCGACGGACGCCAACGTGACGCGTCTCACGACGAGCCTGCTCGGGCACTCGCAGTTCTCGCACCACCCCCTCGACGCCGAGCTCGCGGGCCGCTTGCTCGATCGCTACCTCGCGGCGCTCGACGGGACGCGCTCGCTGTTCCTCCAGTCCGACGTCGACGAGTTCGCGAAGTACCGCGCGACGCTCGCGCAGGCGACGATGATGACGGGCGACACGAGCGCGGCGCGGGCCATCTTCGCGCGGTACCTGCAGCGCCTCGAGCAGGAGGTCGCCTTCTCCGACCAGCTGCTCAAGGCCAACAAGTTCGACTTCACGGGGCACGACGCCTACTCGTTCGATCGCGAGCGCGCGGCCCGTCCGACCGATCTCGCGGCCGCGCACGCGCTGTGGCAGCAGCAGCTTCGCGCCGAGTACCTCGAGGAGAAGCTCACCGACAAGCCGCCCGCGCAGATCGTGACGTTCCTGCAGCGGCGGCACGAGCAGCAGCTGCGCACGATGAAGGGGCTGCGCGACGACGAGGTGCTCGAGACCTACCTGGACGCGCTCGCGCACGTCTACGATCCGCATTCCGATTACCTGGGCCATGAAGAGATGCAGGACCTGTCGATCGCGATGAACCTCTCGCTGTTCGGCATCGGCGCCGCGCTCGAGAGCGAGGACGGCTACACGAAGATCCGCGAGCTCATCCCGGGCGGGCCCGCGGCGCGCAGCGGGTTGCTCAAGGGCGGCGATCGCATCACGGCCGTCGCGCAGGCTGGCAAGGATCCCGTCGACATCATCAACATGCCGCTGTCGCGTGCCGTCGAGTTGATTCGCGGCCCCAAGGGCACGAAGGTCACGCTCACGATCGTGTCGGAGGAGGGCGCGCTGCCGAAGACGGTCCCCCTCGTGCGCGACGAGATCAAGCTCGCCGACCAGGCCGCGAAGGCGCGCATCATCGAGCTGCCCGCGGCGAAGGGCACGCTGCGCGTCGGCGTCATCGACCTGCCGTCGTTCTACGCCGACATGGGCGGCACGGGCGCGAGCCATCGCAGCGCGACGGAGGACGTCGCGCGCTTGCTGAAGAAGCTCGTCAAAGAGAACGTCCGCGGCATCGTCATGGACGTGCGCCGCAACGGCGGCGGCTCGCTCGAGGAGGCCATCACGCTCACGGGGTTGTTCATCCGCAAGGGTCCCGTCGTGCAGACGCGCGACTCGAACGGCTCGATCGAGGTCGGCACCGACGACGACGGCAAGGTGCTGTACGACGGGCCGCTCGTGCTGCTCACGAGCCGGTTCAGCGCGTCGGCGACCGAGATCATGGTCGGCGCGCTGCAGGACTACGGGCGCGGCGTCGTCGTCGGCGACTCGTCGACCTTCGGCAAGGGCACCGTGCAGAGCATCGTGGGGCTCGCGCCCATCATGGATCGCGCGGGGCTCGGCCACGCGTACGATCCGGGCGCGCTCAAGATCACGATCAGCAAGTTCTATCGGCCGAGCGGCTCGTCGACGCAGCTGCGCGGCGTGGCGTCCGACATCATCTTGCCGTCGACGACGGACTTCGCGGACGTCAGCGAGGCGAAGCTCAAGGATCCGTTGCCGTGGGACACGGTCCCGGCGAAGCCCTACGATCGGCTTAACCGCGTGCAAGCCTACGTCGGCCAGCTGCGCGACGGCTCGAGCAAGCGCGTGAAGACCGACCCGGGCTTCGCCTACCTCGCGGGAGAAATCGATCGGCTCGGCAAGAACCTGAGCTCGAAGTCGGTATCGCTCAACGAGGCGGAGCGTCGCAAGGAGATGGCCGCCGAGAAGGCGCGCAAGGCGCAGCACGACATTGATCTTCGCGCGCGCGTGGCGACGCGGCCCGTGGCCTACGCGATCACGCTCGACAACGCCGACGCCCCCGGCCTGCCGGCGCCCATCGTCGTCAAGATCCCGCCGCTCGCGACGGGCGCCGCGGCGAAGAAGGTGCACGGCTCGGACGAAGCTTCGGACGACGACGTCATCCTCGACGAGGGCCAACGGATCTTGTCCGACTACGTCGGCTTCCTCGAGACGGCCGCCGCCAGCGCGGTCCATCACGCCGCGCGCTGAGGCCGCGCGCTCCGCGACCTAGGCTTTGTCCAGGTCGCGCAGGGCGACGGCGCGCGCGCGTCGGTCGCCGCCCTTGCCGATCGAGAGGCGCTGCGCCGGATAGATGCTGCGATGGCCGGTCAGCAAGTAGGCCACGACGCAGACGATGGCGACGTGCGGAAAGATCGGCGCGCCTAGCAGCTCCACGGCCATGATCGAGAGCGCGAGCGGCGCGTTCGCCGCGGCCCCGAACACGGCGGCGAGCCCGACGCCCGCGCCGAGCGCGAGCGGAATCCCGAGCAGGTGCGCGAGCACGCTTCCGAGCGTCGCGCCCACGAAGAACAGCGGCGTGACCTCGCCGCCCAGGAAGCCGGCGCCCAAGGTCACGGCCGTGAACAGCAGCTTGAGCGCGAAGGCGGAGCTGGGCAGCGCCGGATCGTCGAAGGCGCGCACGATCGTGGGGACGCCGAGGCCCAGATAGTCGCTCGTGCCCACGAGCCGCCACAGCCCGACGACGACGAGCCCGCCCACGCACATGCGCAGCGGCAAGCGCGGCAGGTAGGTCTCGCCGCGCTTTTTGATGAAGTGGGTGAGCTCGATGAAGGTCGTCGTCACGATCGCGACGCCGACGGCGAACAAGATCCACTTGCCGATCAGCAGCGGCGTGAGCGGCACCGCTGTCGCGGCCGGGTAGTGCGTGTGGACGATGCCGAGCGCGCGCGTCACGAGGTCACCCACGAGCGACGCGACGAGCGCGGGCACGAGCGCGTCGTATTCGAGCCTGCCGAGGACGACGAATTCGAGGCCGAACACGGCGCCCGCGATGGGCGTGCCGAACACGGAGCCGAAGCCCGCCGCGACGCCCGCCGCGAGCAACTGGCGTCGCGCGGGCTTGCCGACCCTCAGGCGATGCGACACCCAGTCCGTGAGGCTCGCGCCCATCTGCACGGCGGTGCCTTCGCGTCCCGCGCTGCCTCCGAAGAGATGGGTGAGCACGGTGCCGAGCAACACCATGGGCGCCATGCGCAGCGGGATCTCGGGGCCTTCGTCGTGAACGGTGTCGATGACGAGATTGTTGCCGGCCTTGACGGGCGCGCCGAAGCGTTCGTAGACCCACCCGATCGCGAGCCCCGCGAGCGGCAGCGTGTACACGAGGGCCTCGTGCCGCGTGCGAAACGTCGTCGCTCGCTCGAGGAGCCACAAGAACGCCGCCGACGCCGCGCCGCAGATC
>DATAZS010000372.1:0-8543 GCA_036271915.1 Polyangia bacterium | reverse complement strand
ACGATCGGCGCCGCCGACGCGTTCGGCCTGCCCGTGAGCACGACCCACGTGCTGTCGTCGGGCGTCGCCGGCACGATGACGGCCAACAAGTCGGGGCTGCAGATGTCGAGGGTGCTGACGCTGCCCGTGTCGATCCTCCTGTCGGGCTCGCTCTTCTGGCTCTTCACGAAGCTGGCGTCGTGAGCGACAGCGCGGGTGCCGGCGCGCCTGCGCGGGATCTCTCCGACCCCGCGCTGTACTTCAACCGCGAGCTCGCGTGGCTCGCGTTCAACGGCCGCGTGCTGGCCGAGGCGCAGACCGTGAGCTGGCCGCTGCTCGAACGCGTGAAGTTTCTGTCGATCTACTGCTCGAACCTCGACGAGTTCTTCATGATCCGGGTCTCGGGGCTGCACGATCAGCTCGAGGCCAAGCTGCACGACACGACGTCGGACGGCCTGTCGCCACGCGAGCAGCTCACGCGCATCGCGCAGATCGTGCGCCAGCAGGGCGACGCCGCCGCCAAGCTGCTCGCCGACGATCTGGTGCCCGCGCTCGCGGCGCAGGGGATCCTGCTGCGCGACTGGAAGAGCCTGTCGGGCGAGACGAAGCGCGCGGCGCGCCAGTACTTCCGGCGCTCCGTGTTCCCCGTGCTCACGCCGCTCGCCGTCGATCCGGGGCACCCGTTCCCGTTCCTGTCGAACCTGTCGCTGTCGCTGGCCGTCGAGGCGCGCGACCCCGAGTCGAAGGAGCGCCGCTTCGCGCGCTTGAAGGTGCCCGAGAGCCTGCCTCGCTTCGTGCCGTGCGCGACGCTCGAGCCAGGGACCACCACCGACGCGCCCGCGGGCGCGCCCGTCGAGTACCTGCCGCTCGAGCAGCTCATCGCGGCCAACCTCGACGATCTGTTCCCCGGCATGGAGATCCTCGGCTGCTATCCGTTCCGCGTCACGCGCGACATGGACATCGACATCCTCGAGGACGAGGCGCACGACCTGCTGTCGATCGTCGACCGCGAGGTGCGGCAGCGGCGCTTCGGCGCGTGCGTTCGGCTCGAGGTCGACGTCGGCATCCCCGAGCGCATCAGGCGCCTGCTCGTCGAGAAGCTCGAGATCGACGACGAGGACGTCTACGCGTCGTCCGTGCCGCTCGGCCTGTCGGCGCTCATGTCGCTCGCGATGCTCAACCGGCCCGACCTGCGCGATCCGCCGTTCGCCTCGCGCGTGCTCGAGGATCTCGCCGACGCGCCCGATCCGTTCGCCGTCATTCGGCAGAAGGATCGCCTGCTGCACCACCCGTACGACTCGTTCACCGTCGTGCTCGACTTCGTGCGGCGCGCGGCGACCGATCCGCAGGTGCTCGCCATCAAGATGACGCTGTACCGCACGGGCGCGAACTCGGACGTCGTGCGCGCGCTCGTGCAGGCGGCCGAGAACGGCAAGCAGGTCGCCGTGTCGATCGAGATCAAGGCGCGCTTCGACGAGGCCAGCAACATCGCGTGGGCGCGCACGCTCGAGCGCGCGGGCGCGCACGTCTTCTTCGGCCACGCGGCGTCGAAGACGCACGCCAAGGTCACGCTCGTCGTGCGGCAGGAGGCCGACGGCCTGCGCCGCTACGTCCATCTGTCGACGGGCAACTACAACGCGGGCACGGCGCGCATCTACACGGACGTCGGCCTGCTCTCGGCGAACGCCGACCTCGGTGAAGATGTCTCGGAGCTGTTCAACTCGCTGTCGGGCTTCTCGAAGAAGGCGCGCTACCGCAAGCTGGCCGTCGCGCCCGTCGGCCTCATCGAGGCGCTCGTCGCGCGCATCGAGGAGCAGGCGGCGCGCGCGCAGTCGGGCGGCAAGGGCTACGTCTTCGCGAAGATGAACGCGCTCGTCGACGTGCGCGTCATCCAGGCGCTCTACCGCGCGTCGGCCGCGGGCGTCTCAATCGATCTATGCGTGCGCGGCGTGTGCTGCCTGCGCCCGGGCGTCCCCGGCGTGAGCGACAACATTCGCGTGTTCTCGATCGTGGGCCGCTTCCTCGAGCACGAGCGCGTCTTCCTCTTTGGCCGGCCCGGCGAGGAGCAGATGTTCCTGTCCTCGGCCGACTGGATGCCGCGCAACCTCCACCGCCGCGTCGAGGTGCTGTTCCCCGTCGAGGCGGCGCCGCTGCGAGAGCAGCTCCGCCGCGAGGTCTTCGAGCCCGCGCTCGAGGACACGTCGCACGCGTACGACATGAGCGCCGACGGAACCTACACGCGCCGCACGCCGCGCGACGGTGCGCCGTCGCGCAGCGCGCAGGTCGAGGTCCTCGAGCGCACGGTGGGCCGCGCCGCTGAAGAGGCGCGCGCCCTGAGCGTGCCGCCGGTCGCGGCGCCCGACCGGGCAGCTCGCGCGCCGCGCGGCGAGACCGCGGAAGCGTAGCTCAGGGCTTCTGGTAGACGCGCACGTAGTCGACGACGTGCTGCTGCGGCGGCATGCCCGCGGGCGGCTTCGCGTTCGCATCGAACAGGCCGCGAAAAGCGATCAGGAAGAGTGAAGAATCGCGCGCGTGGCGGCGCGAGTTGGATTCAGGCGACAGGCGCGCGACAATGCGAGCCCATGTCCGACGACCAAATGCGACCCCACAAACTGGTCTTTCCCCGCTGCGTCCTCGGGGTCATTGCGGCGACGACGATGGCGACGCTCGCTTGCGGCAAGGTCACGCCCGCGACGTCCGACAGCGACGCCGGCGTCACGACGCCCTCGGGGCACGACGCCGCCGCTGACGCGGGTCCGACGGTGGCGGTGGCGTGCGCCGACCTCGCGAAGGCCGAGTGCCAACTGCGCGTTACGTGCACGAACAAGATCAACGCGACGGGCGCGGGCGTCCTCCGCGTCTTTGGCACGATGCAGGAGTGCCTCACGCGCGAGGCGCTGCAGTGCACGGTCACGCTCGCGGCGCCCGACAGCGGGCACAACACGACGAAGGTCGAGCAGTGCGTCGCCGCGTACGCGACGTTCACGTGCGACGACTTCTTCGCAAACAGCCCACCCGACACCTGTCGTCCCACGGGCGCGCGCGACAACGGCGGCGCCTGCGACTTCGGCGCGCAGTGCAAGAGCGGCTACTGCTCGAACGTGAAGATGGCGCTGTGCGGAACGTGCGCCGCCGCGCCCGCCGCCGGGGCGTCGTGCGCGACCTCGGACTGCGCGCGCGGACAAATCTGCGACGGCACGACGACGGCGTGCAAGGCGCCCGGCAAGGCCGGCGACGCGTGCGACAGCGACGACTGCGGCTACGCGCTCGCCTGCTCGGCCGCCGGTGTCGTCGCGACGGGCTCGAAGACTTGTCAGACGACGCTCAATACGTTGGGCGCTTCGTGCAGCGGCACGGTGTCGTCGTCTCTGTGCGCGAGCGTGCAGGGCCTGTACTGCGCGGGCGTCGTCGCGACGAAGACCTGCGTCGCGCAGTCGTTTGTCTCCGACGGCATGCCCTGCGGCGTCGTCACGGGCGGCTACGCGAACTGCACGGCGGGCTCCTGCTACACCGACAATGGCCTCGCGGGCTCGGGCCAGACCGGTACGTGCAAGGCCGACGCGGCCGATGACTCGTCGTGCGACACGGTGACCGGCCCGGACTGTCAGCTACCGGCGCGTTGCGTGGTCAAAGGCGGCGGCACGTCGGGCAAGTGCACGGTCCCCACGGGGACGTGCGGATGATCGCGGTCACGCTCGCGGTCGATCTCGCGGCGGAGCGTTTCGTTCGCTCTTATATTTTCTGATAGAGGAGACGCCATGAAATCCCCAACAGCGGCGCTCGTTGTCGCGGCCTTCGCGCTCGGCGCGGGGTGCGCGCATCAGTACCAGTACACGTACGTTCCCGTGGGCCCGGGCTCGTCCGGCGGCGCGGCGGCGCGCTTCGGCGTGCCGCCAGCGGCGCCGCAGGGCGAGGCGTACGTCACGTCGTTCGGCTTCACGGACTTCGACACGGGGCAGGGACCGGAGCACGTGCTGCACGCGCGGCTCGCCGTCACGAACGGCAGCTCGATGCCGTGGACCGTCGACGGGCGCCAGCAGTACCTCGCGGCGCCGGGGCAGCAGCCCGCGCAGCCCGTGTTCCTGAACACCGACGCGGGCGCGGGGCCGGAGTACCGCGTCGCCCCCGGCGCGACGAACGTCTTCGATCTTTATTTCGCGGTGCCGCCGCCCGTCGATCAGGCGCAGAGCCTCACGGGCTTCGCGTTCGACTGGAGCGTCGACGCCGCGGGACAGATCGTGACGCAGCAGACGGCGTTCGAGCGCTATGACGGTCCCGCGCGATCGTACGCGGGATATCCGCCGTACGTCGCCATCGGCCTGGGCTTTGGTGTTGGCTGGTGGTACGCGCCGTTCTATCCGTATCGGCACTATCCGCCCGTCGTGCGCGGCTACTACTATGCGCCGCGCGGCACGTACGGCGGCGCCTGGCGGGGCGCGCCCGCGGGCGGATGGCGCGCGTCACCGCCGCGCGCCGGTGGTTGGCGCGGGACGCCGCCGGCCGCATCGGGCGGTTGGCGTGGGACGCCGCCCGCGTCGCGGTCGGTCCCCGTTGCGCCGCGTTCGCGCGGCGGCGGTTGGCGCGGCGGCGGTGGCGGGCACCACCATTGAGGGCGGCGCCGTGCGTTTCGTAGAGCTGGAAGAGGCGCGCGCGGCCCGGGGGCTGCGCGTCGTCATCGCGACGAATGTCCCGAGCCCGTGGTCGCAGGCGGTGCTCGGCGTGCTCGACATGAAGGGCCTCGACGCGCTCGTCGTGCGCTTCCGGCGCAACGACGACGAGATCAAACGATGGACGGGCACGCGCAACGCGCCCGTCGCGCTCTACGATGACGAGCCGCCGCGCGCGGGTTGGGCGGAGATCGTCGCGCTCGCGGAGCGCCTCGGTGGCCACGTTTCTCTTGTGCCCACGGACGACGAGCGCCGCGTCCGCATGTTCGGGCTGTCGCACGAGATCCTGGGGGAGGGCGGCCTCGGCTGGAGCGCGCGGCTCTTGCTCACGCACGCGAGCCTGGTAACCGACGGGCGTGACGGGTGGCCAAAGCCCGTCGCCGAGTATCTGGCGCCACGCTACGGCTACACCCCCGAGCGGGTCGACGAGGCGCGGTCGCGCGCGATCGGCGTGCTGCGCCTGCTCGATCGCGTGCTCGGCGAGAGCCGCGCGCGCGGCCACGACTACTTCCTGGGCGCGGCCCCGACGGCGCTCGACGTGCACGCCGCCACCGTCCTCGCGCCGCTGTTGCCGATGCCCGAGTCGGAGTGCCCGATGCCGTCGCCCGTTCGGCACGCCTTCGAGACGATCGATCGCGACGTGCGCGACGCCGTGTCCCCCGCGCTCGTCGAGCACCGCGCCATGATGTTCGCGCGGCACCTCGTGCTGCCCGTGCGCTTCTGAAGCGCGTTCGGCTCAGAACAGCCGTTCGATCTTGAGCTGCTTGACGCCCGCGGCGCCGTCGAGCGCGCGCGCGAGCTGATGACTGTCGACGGGCGCGCTCATGTGGATGTCGAACGTCACGCGCACGCCCTCATTCGGGGTCCGTTCGTACTCTCGCTCCGAGACGCTCGCGCCCGCGCGCGACAGCGCCTCGACGATCGACGCGATCGGGGACAGCGACTCGTCGAGGAGCAACGAGAGGCGTTGCCGTGCGGCGAGCTCGCCGCGGTCCTCGAACCGACGCAGGAGCGTGAGCGCCGCGAGCCCGATCGCGGTCACGCACACGGCGACGGCGTACATGCCGCCGCCCGCGGCCATGCCGATCGCGGAGACGAGCCAAAGGCCGGCGGCCGTCGTGAGCCCGCGGATCGTGATGCCCGTGCGCAGGATCGCGCCCGCGCCCAGGAAGCCGATGCCCGACACGACCGAGGCGGCGATGCGCGAGGCGTCGACCTCGACCAAGTCGCCGGCCGCGTAGTGCTGGAAGAAGACGAAGCGCGTCGACACGACCATGAACGTCGCCGATGCGAGCGCGACGATGGAGTGCGTGCGGAGGCCGGCGGGGCGTCCGTGCAGATCGCGCTCGAGGCCAATGGCGGCGCCGAGCGCCGTGCCGAGGAGGATGCGAAGCATGAGCTCGGCCGTTTGCACGCCGCGAGTATACGCGCGGGCGTGGGGCGTCTGCTCGATCGATTGATCTACAGGCACCCGACGCGCGTCGTGTCGAGCACCAGATCGTCGTAGTAGATGTCGAAGTCGACGTTGGGGTGCCAGTCGTAGAAGCCGAACGAGTAGGTCGTGAAGCCGCCGATGAGACCGCTGCTCTTGCCGTTGAAGATGGGCGCGCCCGCGACGTGGCCCGACGGATAGTTGATGTGCTCGTCGTCGAGCGTGCCCAGGCTCTTGCCGTCGATCCACAGCGAGTCGCTGTCGGGCGCGTCGTTCATCTCCCACTCGAGGCACGTCCACTTCGCGACGGGGACCTGGCCCGTCGGATAGAAGACCTCCTCGCCGCTCGGCGACATGTTGAGCTGGTCGAAGCCGAGCTGCCAGCCGCCGTTGATCGTCGCGACCTCGAAGTCGCGCAGCGTCGGGTTGGCGGACATGGCGGCCGAGCCGCCCAGCACCATCATGGTGTGACCGCTCGTCGGTTTGACGGACACGTAGAAGTACAGGCGCCCGAAGTGGTGCGTGAGCAGCGCCGGCGGGAGCGCCTTCGTGACGATGAAGGCGTCGTCGTTGGAGACGTTGCCCTTGCCGTGGAAGTGCGCGGCGTATTGCCCGTGCGCGACCATCGTCGTCTCGAGGACCGACGGGGGCGTGGCGTCGTCGACGTGATTGACGCCGCTCGTGACGGCCCACTTCGCGGGATCGAGAGCGCCCGACTCGAAGTCCTCACAGAAGAGGCCGGCACAACCGGACGCGCCGTGCTCGGCGGCGACGTCGAGGGCCACCTCGGGCGCGCCGGCCTCGGGCGTGAAGGTCGCCTCGATGGGGGCGTCGATCGGCGGCGCTGACGCACCCGCCGTCCCGGCGACGACGCGCGCGTCGTCGGCACACGCGACGCAGGCGTCCGGCTCGGCGCGTCCCGCGCCGCCGCCGTCCGACGGCGGATTGCGCGCCTGGCCTGCGCCGCAGGCCACGAGGACGAGCACGCCGCCGATCAGGAGTGCCGCGTCAGCGCGTACGAGTGCCATGGCACAACGGACGTCGCCGACGCCGCGGGCAGGCAGAAATTAAATGTCGCCGCCGACCTCAGCCGCAGCGTCGTCGCCGGCCTCGATCGCGGAGACGCCGTCCCTGGCGCCGCCGTCGACGATCGGAACACAGGCGCAAGCGATCTGGCTCCATGGGGCGTTGGTCGCGCAGGTCGCCGCCGCACAGATGGCGTCGGACCCCACCTCGACGGAGCCGTCCGTGACGTCGTCCCCCGCGCTGTCATGGCCGCTCTCGACCGTCACGGCGTCGTGGCCGCTCTCGGTCGCCGCGGCGTCAGTCGCTGCGGCACCGTCCGCCGCCGTCTCGACGTCGGTGGCCGCGTCTCGTCCCGCGCCGCCGTCGTCAGCCCCCGCGCCCGCCGTGCCGCCGCCAGCGCCCGCCGTCGAGCCCGCGGCTGGTCTTCGACACACCTTTGCCATGCAGACGAGCTGGCTGTTGCACGAGCCGTCCGAGTAGCACCCTGCGCCTTCGAGGCCGAGGGCAGGCGGCGTCGAGCTGCCGCAGCCGTCGACGGCCGCGCTCCCCACGATGAACAGCAGCGAAAGGCCGAGGACGACGCGGTGTGCTCGCATGGGGTCCCGAAAGGTAGCATCTCCGAGCACGCGCTCGCCACGCGAGAAATCACGCGATCGTGGTTGACCGCCGCAGCGGCATGAGTCACAGTTTCAAAATATGAATCGCCGTTCAGAAACTAAAACGGCCCCTGCAGTCTCGCCGTTGCGCGAGCGCATCCGCGAGACGACCGTGCAGACGATCCTCGACGCCGCCGAGGAGGTGTTCGCCGACGCGGGCCTCCACGCGGCGCACATGGGCACGATCGCCGCGAAGGCGGGCGTGTCGGTGGGGACGCTGTACAACCACTTCGAGGATCGCGAGGCGCTGCTCGCGGGCCTGCTCGTCGCGCGGCGCGTGGATCTCCTCGGCAAGATCGACGCCGCGATCACCGCCGCCGCCACGCGCCCATTGCGCGAGCGCCTGCGCGGCATCCTGGGCGCGTTCATCGCCCACTGCGAGGCGCACCGAAAGTTCGTTCACGTCGTGCTTCAGCGTGAGATGGGCCGCCACCAGCACACGTTCCCGCTGGCCTGGGCCAAGAAGCACGACACCATGCGCGAGATCTACGACCGCATCGAGGACCAGATGAAGCGCGGCGTGAAGGAGCGCGTGCTGCGGTCGGAGCTCGCCGACCTGGGCGCGACCTTCTTCTTCGGCATGATGCGGGCGCTCGTCATTCGCGAGGTCGTCTTTGACGACCAGGGTGGTGACATGGCCGTGGACGCCGACCGCTTGCTCGACACCTTCTTCGACGGCATGGGCACGCGAAAGGCAGCCGCGTGACGGCGGCGTCGATGACGTTGCCCGCGCCCATCGCGCGGGCGCCCGTCAATAAATGGCTCGTCACGCTGTCGGTGACG